>JBCCBY010000012.1:0-21228 GCA_039033795.1 Pseudomonadota bacterium
CCGTTATAGGTGCCGGCCTTCAGGTCGATATGATGGTTGCGACGAAGGTTTCCTGTCTGCTGATCCTCGATGTAGGACGCGCGCTCCAGGGCATCATGGCTGCGACGCATGCCGCGGCGAGACTTGGTGATTTTACTCTTAGGGACGGCCATTCGTCACTCCAGAATTCGGTAAGCCGCGCCGCATAAAGGAGGCGCGCTTCTCTGACAAGAACAAAGATCGTCGTTAACCCAAGCTGTCATAAGGTGAACAGCAATCGCTCAATTTTGCGCGTCGTGAGTTAGCGAAAACTCACACCCCCTCGTTAAGTGAATGAGTAACACTTTGGGGGTGTTGGTATGAAGTATGTCTCCTGGGCCATGGGCCTGGTGCTGTTGGTGGGTGGGACCGCTCACGCTGAGCAAGTCGATGCAGCGAGCCTGCGTTCCGTCTCGAATGTCTCGGAGTTCCCTGACACCGCACGCATCCGTTATGCTGCATCGTGGTCCCAGCTGACCGCAGAGCAGAGAGAAATCATCGATCTTGTTGCCGCCGATATCTGGGAAACCGAGCGTGACCATGGCGGAATGCGATTCATGCAGCTCAGCACCGAGAGGAAGAACAATCTTCGTGCCGAAGCGATGGAACGTCTCGGCATGGAAGCGCCGCGGGTCGCTGGCGTTGAGGTTTAAACCAGCCGCGAGCGCTTGAGCGCGGCCTCGATATAGCTGGCGAACAGCGGGTGCGGTTCGAAAGGCCGAGACTTGAGCTCGGGATGGAACTGCACCGCGATAAACCATGGGTGCCCCTCGATCTCCATGATTTCAGGCAGATGCCCATCGGGTGAGCGCCCAGTGAAATGGATACCGTGTTCTGAGAACGCCCTCTCCAGCCCCATTTGTACCTCATAGCGATGGCGATGACGCTCAAAGATCCGGTCTTGTCCGTAGATCTCGCGCACCTTCGATCCTGGAGAGAGTTGCGCTTCATAAGCGCCAAGCCGCATGGTCCCGCCAAGATCCCCATCGGCTGCGCGTTCCTCCAGGGCGTTTCCCTTCACCCACTCGGTCATCAGACCAACCACGTGTTCTCCGCCTTCGGAGAATTCTGAACTCGTCGCTGCTGGATGGCCCAACACACTGCGGGCCGCCTCAACCACGGCCATTTGCATCCCAAAACAGATCCCAAAGTAAGGAATGTTCTTTGTCCGCGCAAAATGGGCAGCCCGGATTTTTCCCTCTGAACCTCGCTCACCAAATCCGCCAGGCACCAATATTCCGTGTACATCTGCTAAGCGTTGTTGCGCCGCGTCTTCGGACGTGAAGACACTGGAGTCGATCCAATCAAGCTCGACACGGACATTGTTGGCTATCCCGCCATGGGCAAGCGCCTCGATCAATGACTTGTAGGCATCTTTCAGCACCGTGTATTTGCCAACGACCGCGATGCGCACCTCTCCGTCAGGGGCGGTGATACGTTTGGTGATTCCGCGCCACCGCGTCAGATCGGGTTCTGGCGCATCGGTGATGCCAAAGGCTGCCAACACCTCGTCGTCGAAGCCTTCCGCATGGTAATCGAGGGGCACCTCATAGATGCTCCGCGAGTTCATCGCTTGGACGACCGCACTCCGGCGCACGTTGCAGAACTGCGCAATCTTATCCTTCTCCCCTTGTGGAATTTCGCGATCAGCGCGGACCAACAGAATATCAGGCTGGATACCAATGGAACGCAGTTCTTTGACAGAGTGTTGCGTGGGCTTGGTCTTCATCTCCCCGGCCACCGCGATATAGGGCATGAGCGTGAGGTGAATGAAGATCGCTTGCCCTCGATCCACGTCGTTCCCAAACTGACGAATGGCTTCGAAAAACGGTAGGCCTTCAATATCGCCGACCGTGCCGCCAATCTCACAGAGAAGGAAATCGACCGGCTTTCCTTCGTCATCAAGGGCTTCGGAGCGAATGAAGTCCTTGATCGCATCGGTGATGTGCGGGATCACTTGCACCGTTGCACCGAGATAGTCTCCCCGGCGCTCTTTTTCGATCACCGAGCTGTAGATCTGGCCTGTGGTGATGTTGTCAGCCTTCGTGGCGGAGACACCCGTGAACCGCTCATAGTGACCAAGATCAAGGTCCGTCTCCGCACCGTCGTCGGTGACAAAGACCTCACCATGTTGGTAGGGGCTCATCGTTCCCGGGTCGACGTTGATGTAAGGATCGAGCTTCCGAAGGCGCACCGAATAGCCGCGCGCTTGCAACAGCGCACCCAGTGCCGCTGAAGCCACCCCTTTTCCAAGCGAAGAGACCACGCCGCCGGTGATGAAAATAAACCGCGTCATGGAAGGCCGCCTTAGGCCCGACTCAGGCACCTGGGCAAGCGGCGGTGAATAAAAAAGCCGGGGACCCTACCGAACCCTGGCTTTCTTTGGTGTTGGCGCCATCTGACGCACGACAACGCGGTCGAGACCTGCAACCGTCGGTGGCTGGCCCCTGCGGTGATCAACGCCATGAGACCACACGCATCACCGGCGCTTTTGGCAGTCATTTACAGCGTATGCGGAATGACGTTTGCACCAACCCTTCCACCTGGATGGGCGGATCAGCTCTGTTTCAGAGCGCAGCGATAGGTCCAGAACAGGGCAAGCCATCGGCGTCACCCTTTGCTGTTTTGATGCGACGAGCCAGACAAGAGCCGCTGCGGTGTCAGCGGGGATGGATCGTTGAGACCCCTGGCGCAAAACGCTCTCGAGGCCTAAACGCGCCGATGGACGGCGACGCCAAACCTGTACTGATGCGCCCAAAACAGCCGCCAGTGAGGCGGTGACACGCTGACAGAAGGATCAAGGGGATCGCCGATGACGACCATGGCTATCGTTTGCCCACCGAGAGGCCATTTCAGCCCCGCGCAAGCCGGCGCCATCGAACTCGATATCTATGATGCCGTGGTGCATTCGCGTTTCCGCGATCAGTGCATTGTGATTGGTCGCGAAACCGACGCACCCTACCATGACGTGCCCTTTTATCCGGTCCCTGCGCAAGGCGGCGCCAACAAATATCCGCGCCATGTGATCCGTGCTCTGCGCGCTATCAACCCGGGCTTCATTGAGGCGAGGCAGCACATGAAGACGTGCTCCGCGATTGCGCATGCATTCCCTCAAACACCGAACATGCTTTTTCGACACTCTCACACCAAGACACCGAAGGGCCCGATCCAACGGTGGTGGCGAACCCGTCAGTATGCAGGATTTGATAAGATCGCTATCGTGTCAGAGTTTGCGCGCGGTCGCTTCGCGCGTGACTTCCCCCATCTCGCCGATCGCACCTTTGTTGCCTATAACGGCATCGACAGCGAGATCTATCATGCAAAAGATCAGGAGAAGGAGCGGTTGATCTTGTTCGCAGCTCGGCTGATCCCCAACAAAGGGTCACTTGAGTTTGTTGAGGCGATGCAAAACGTTTTGACAAAAAGGCCAGAGTGGCGAGCCGAGGTCATCGGCGCCACCAACCCGTCCTTCGCTGACTTCAACACCAAACTTGAAGAGGCGATCGGCAAGACTCCGAATTTGACTTTCTCCGGGTACAGACCTTTTGAAGAAACGATGCAAGCCTTCGCAAGAGCCGCTATCGTGGTGGTTCCGTCGATTTGGGAGGAGACTTTTGGTCGGACAGCGATGGAAGCGAACGCCTATGGTGCCGCTCTGGTTTCGTCGGGCCGGGGCGGCCTGAAAGAAGTCAGCGGCGATACCGCTCTTTATATCGATGAGGTCTCCTCACAAACCATCACCAAATCAGTGATTGAACTGATTGATGATGCAGCTTTGCGAAACGACCTGCAAAAGCGCGGGCGGGCGCGCACCGAGTTATCGTTTGATATACGGAGAACCGTGGCCGTGATCGATGATGCCAGGGCCGAGGTCCTCCGCCAACACGAACAGGGCGCCTAGTTGAGGGCGTCTTTGAGGCCTTTGCCCGCCGAGAACTTCGGTTGGATCGATGCCGCGATTTGAATGGTTTCGCCGGTGCGCGGGTTGCGGCCTTCGCGGGCTTCGCGGCGCGCTGATGAGAAGGTGCCAAAGCCAACGAGACGGACATCATCACCGTTTTGAAGTGCCTCTGTGATCGTATCGAACACGGCGTCCACAGCCTTTGCAGCCTGCGCTTTGCTCATGTCCGATTTGCTCGCAACTTCGTCAACGAATTCATTCTTGTTCATATCTTGAAACCCTTATTTCTAGCGGCTTTTCGCAGCTAGAAGACGCTAGAGAGGGATTTCGTTAAACGTCAAAGTGATATTTTAAACGATCCGCCGAATTTTGTGTGGCAATTCTCTAAGAAATTGATTCTCTTGGATAATTTGAATCAGTCCGAACGCAGCTTTTTCCATGTTTCAGCCTCATGTTCGATGCATCGTTCAATCAGTTCGCGCCAAACTGGCTCCGCGATTCGACCGCTCAATCCTTCTGAATCCGCGGTTTGTAAGACTTTTGTGACAACATCTTCGATCCGCCACGGCACACGAACGTCTTCCGCACGCGGTTTAATGCGCGCGGCTGCCTCCATATAGCCCTGCCTTAAGGCCAGGAGTTTCACGAGCTCACGATCGAGGGCATCAACCCCCTGACGCACCTCTTCCATGGAGCTGCATTGGGCAGGCGTTTTGGCTGTCATGAAGGCCAGTTAGACCTCCTCAGCAAAAACGAAAAGAGGCGCCATGTCGCCATCGATCGCTCGTTAACGAACGGATGTCCGACCGGTCACCCAAATTTAGTGTGATGTCGTAACAATTGAGATTGGGCATGAAGCCTCAGGAGACGATAGCTTACTCAAGCTCATCAGCCTCATCATCATCCTCTTGTCTGTGATGGGAATTGGTCATTCAGCGGTTGTGATCCAAAACGCTGATGCGGCCACTTCTGTCCGCGACGGAGACTACGCGGACACCAATTACGGCGCTGAAACACAACTGAAGGCGAAGGCTCGATCGGCCGAGTTTCATCGCCGAACGCTAATCCGGTTTGACCTGTCAAACGCACAGACTTCGTTTGATGACGCGATCTTGAGCGTCACCCAACTGACCAACCATGCCAATCAGCAAATCCGCGTGTTTGGCGTGACCGATGGGAACGACAATTGGGACGAGCACCTCATCACGTTCAACAGCGCAACGGCATTGGGGCTTCTTGATAGCAGCGTTGCTGCCGATCTCGGCGTGATTGACTTTTCGCCCGCCAACAACGGGCAAACTGTGAGCTTTGCGAGCGCTGCACTGACGAATTTTCTACGGGACGGGGTTGGCGACGATGGATTGGTGACGCTTTTAATAACGAGTACCCAGACATGGAACATCGAAAACGCTGTTTTCGCGGCACGTGAGCACGGTGTTCTCGGTCCAACATTGCGTTTTACCGACACAGATGCGGTTTCCCTGCCAATCGCTGCATTGATGTTCGCACCGTTAGCGCTCCTGATGGTTAGTCTTCGGATCATCCCAGTTCATTAAAGAACAAGGACGAGCCGATGACCGGCCCGTCCTTGTCCAAATCTCAACACGTCCGTGTTCGCTCAGTGCGTGATCACCGGACCGCCGTCTGGCGTGGGGTCGGGTTTGGTGGAGGATTGGGCCTTCAGCGCTTCCTCCTCCGGGTCCCATTCGATGGGCGTTAGTGGGCCGGTCAACGCCAGCTTGAGCACGTCATCGACATGCTCAACCGCGATAATCTCGAGGCCTTCTTTGACACTGTCCGGCACATCAGCGAGGTCCTTTTCATTCTCCTCCGGGATCAGCACCGTTTTGGTGCCCGCCCGAAGCGCGGCGAGGAGTTTCTCCTTGAGGCCACCAATCGCCAGGACCCGGCCGCGCAAGGAAATCTCGCCGGTCATCGCGATATCTTTCCGGACAGGAATGCCCGTCAGCGCTGAGACAATGGCGGTCGCCATCGCCACCCCAGCCGAAGGACCATCCTTGGGCGTTGCGCCTTCGGGCACGTGGATGTGAATGTCGGTCTTCTCAAAGACAGGGGGTTTGATGCCGAATTCCACGGCCCGGCTGCGGACATAAGAGGCAGCAGCCGAGACCGATTCCTTCATCACGTCTTTCAGATTGCCGGTCGGGGTCATGCGCCCCTTCCCTGGCATGGTGACGCCCTCAATCTTGAGAATGTCTCCGCCCACGGATGTCCAGGCAAGGCCCGTGACAACGCCGACGGCGTCGTCTCCTTCGACCTCGCCATAACGGAACTTCGAGACGCCCGAGAAATCGGCAAGGTTCTCGACGGTCACCACGACCTTGCCATCCGCCTCACCTTTTTCGAGCAAGGTCACAGCTTTTCGAGCAAGGGTCGCGAGCTCCCGCTCTAAATTCCGTACGCCGGCCTCGCGGGTGTAAAGACGAATAAGCTCAAGAAGAGCATCGGGGTTGATGGCCCAATCCTCGTTCGAGAGGCCATGCTCCTTGCGGAGACGCGGCATGATGTGCCGGGTTGCAATCTCAACCTTCTCTTCCTCTGTGTAGCCTGGAATGCGGATGATCTCCATCCGATCCAACAAAGGCTGCGGCATGTTGAGGGAGTTCGCCGTGGTGATGAACATCACGTCCGAAAGGTCGTAGTCGACCTCAAGATAGTGATCAGCAAACGTATCGTTCTGGGCTGGATCCAGCACCTCGAGCAGCGCCGAAGACGGATCACCGCGGAAATCCTGTCCCATCTTGTCGATCTCATCGAGAAGGAAGAGCGGGTTGGTTTTCTTCACCTTCTTCATCGACTGGATAACCTTGCCAGGCATTGAGCCAATGTATGTTCGGCGGTGGCCGCGGATCTCGCTTTCATCCCGCACACCGCCGAGCGAAACACGCACGAACTCGCGGCCTGTGGCCTCGGCAACGGATTTCCCAAGCGAAGTTTTACCCACGCCAGGAGGTCCAACAAGGCAGAGGATCGGCCCCTTGAGCTTGCCCGTCCGTTTTTGCACGGCGAGATACTCAACGATCCGTTCTTTGACTTTATCGAGACCATAGTGATCGCGGTCGAGCACCTCTTCGGCCTTGATCAGGTCATGTTTGACCTTGCCGCGGTTGTTCCATGGGATCGACAAGAGCCAATCGAGGTAGTTGCGAACCACCGTGCTCTCGGCCGACATGGGTGACATCTGGCGAAGTTTTTTCAGTTCGGCATTCGCTTTGGTTTTGGCCTCTTTGGACAGCTTGGTCTTCTCGATCTTTTCCTCGATCTCGCCAAGCTCGTCCTTGCCGTCCTCACCCTCGCCGAGCTCCTTCTGAATGGCCTTCATCTGCTCGTTCAGATAATACTCGCGCTGGGTCTTCTCCATCTGACGTTTCACACGTCCACGGATCTTTTTCTCGACCTGAAGGACCGACATCTCGCCCTCCATAAATCCGTAGACCGCCTCAAGACGCTGCGGGATCGACGAGATTTCCAGGAGTTCCTGTTTCTCCGCAATTTTCAGATTGAGGTGCGAAGCCACCGTGTCCGCAAGCTTTGACGCATCATCGATCTGTCCAATCGAGACGATCACCTCCGGTGACACGCGTTTGTTGAGCTTCACATAGCTTTCGAACTGGGTGTTCACCGAGCGCGCCAGCGCTTCGATCTCAGCTGGGTCGCCTTCGACCTCCTCGAGCAGCGCAGCGTCCGCTTCAAAGTACGTCTCTTCATCGGTGTAGCGCGTGATCTCAGCGCGTTGTCCGCCTTCGACGAGAACTTTCACCGTGCCATCGGGCAGTTTCAAAAGCTGCAGCACCTTCGCAACAACGCCAATGGTGTAGATGTCTTCTTCTGCGGGGTCGTCATTGCCCGCATCTTTTTGCGCGACGAGCAAAATCTCACGATCCGACTCCATCACCGTCTCCAGCGCGCGGACAGATTTATCGCGACCCACGAACAAGGGGACAACCATATGGGGGAACACGACAATATCGCGCAGCGGCAAGACAGGATACGTCTTGATCTCTTCAGCCATGGGAACTCCTTTCGGCAGTGTCCGGCGGAGATCCGCCCGATCGTCGGCACGGGCCCCACCACTGCCGCGAAATTAGACTTAGGACGCACGACAGCGGAGGGCATGTCGGTAACGCGCGGCATTGTTGCAAGGGCAGCCTATCCCGCTTCGGTTAACTTGTCCGTCAAGTGGGCCCGAAAAGCTCTCCACAAGCCAATTGTTTTTCCCGAACCTCGACCACGACGATTCCAAATCCGCTCGTGAAGAGCATAGGCAAAGGTTTGGACCAGCGGCTCAACGATGCCGATCGCGGCGGCAGCCGTGATGCTGCGGGTCAGCGCGAAAGCCACGCTAAAGGCGACGATGAAGTGCATCGCCGCATAGGTCGACGTCTTGATGAGATCACGCATAGCGCTTTATATTGCGATTAATTCTCAATATCAAGTGCTCGGCGATGGTTCCTCGTCAAAGCTGGCGGTCATTGGCGCCTTAACAGGATCATCGAGCGTTTGATCGCCATGGGTCTTCGCCCAGTCCTTCGGTAACAGTTTGGCCGATACGAAGAACATGACAACGGACAACGTCCAAGGGACGGACAACGCATAAAGTGCCATGCGGAGTGCGTCCAGCTTGGACGCGCCACCTGTTGCGAAGACATCCCAAAGCCAGCCGGTGAAGGTCGGCCCCAAGCCCAAGGCAATCAGGTTCAACACAAAGAAAAAGACCGCGGTCGAGGTGGCCCTAACGGACACGCCGGCGAGGTTTTGCGCGACCGAAAAGCTTGGTCCCAGATAGAAACCGAGGAAGAAGACGTGCAGAGAAATGGCGGAGAAGAAGAGAACCGCCGACCCCGTCGACCACGCCAGCGCGGCAAAACATGCCGCCAGGGTCGTCGTGATACCGGGCACAAACGCATAAGCGCCCACATTTTTTTTGCCAAAATGGTCGGCGATGGCGCCGCCGAGATAGGTGCCGCTTGAGTAAAAAATGGCGTTGCCGACACCGAGCCCCAACAGAAGGGGAACCAGAGGAATATCAGCAAACTGGCCGACCATCTCATTGGGTATACCCACCATATAGCCCATCAAAAACGCCGACACCGAGTACGAACCAAAGCTCGAAAAGGCGATGCCAAGGGCCATGGTCCAATAGCTTGGGACCTTCGCAAGTTGCGCCAAGCCTTCCTTGAAGGGCACCGGCTTGGCCTTGACCTCGTCCATTCGCCCGCGCTCGGGCTCTGGGATGACCGCTTTGACAAGGAATGCGAGGGGAAGCCCGGCAAAACCGACGACCATAAACGCCGTGCGCCAATCAACCGTTCCGCCTGAAACGAAGAAGGCGTTGACGAAATAGGCGGTCATAATCCCGAAAGGAATCCCAAGCGCATAGGTGCCGAGCGCCTTGCCGCGCTCATTGGGCTTATAGAGATCGGAAATCAGCGCGTGGCTCGGCGGGCTGCACCCGGCTTCGCCGATCGCCACGCCTATTCGGAGCACCGCTAAGGCGGCAAAGCCGCTCGCGAACCCCGTCACCATCGTGAAAAAGCTCCAGGTCCCAAGGCTCAAGGCGATAATCGTCACCCGGTCGAAGGTGATCTTGAACCCGCCAATGCTCAGTGTTCGCGGATTGTCGACAATCCCAGCAATCGGAATACCAACAAAGGTGTAGAAGATCGCAAAAAGACCACCGGTCAAAAGGCCGATCTGCGTGCCTGAGAGCCCCAGCTCGCCCTGGATAAAAGGAGCCAAAACGCCGACGATCTGCCGGTCGATGAAATTAAACGCATAAACGACCGTCAGGAGCGCAAGGATCGCTCCTCGGTTCTGAATCTTCGGCACCTAAGCTGCCTCCCAATGTGTTGTTTTTGGAGTGACCGTGCCTAGTCTCGCTGACAACAGCAAGCGAGAGAAGCGCCATGAAGTCATTGATGTCAGTTACACCCGGTGGGCCGGACACCTTGGAGATCGTCGAACAAGACGATCCAACCCCGGCCAAAGGACAAGTCCTTGTGCGGGTGCATGCCGCCGGGGTGAACTTCCCCGACACCCTGATCATCAAAGATCTTTACCAGTTCAAGCCTGAGCGTCCCTTTGCACCAGGCGGCGAGATCGCCGGCGTCATCGAAGCGGTGGGAGACGGCGTGGACCCATCGAGAATTGGTGAGCGGGTGGCAGCATCCGCCGGGGCCTTTGGTGGATACGCGACCCATGTGTGCGTCGACGCGCCCGCTGTCATGCCGATCCCCGATGCCCTGCCCTTTGATCAAGCGGCCGGTTTCATCATGACCTATGGCACCAGCTATTATGCCCTCAAGGATCGGGCCAAGCTTCAAAGCGGCGAAAGTCTTGTTGTGCTTGGTGCCGCTGGCGGTGTCGGTTCCGCCGCGATTGAACTTGGCAAAGCCATGGGCGCAAAAGTCATTGCGGCCGTCAGCTCAGACACCAAGGCAGCGTTTTGCCGCGAGCTCGGTGCCGACGACACCATCGTCTATCCGCGGGAACTCGACCGCGATTCGCAAAAAGCCCTCGCCAACGCGATCAAGGAGAAGACCGGCGGCGGGGCTGACGCGCTCTATGATTCGGTGGGAGGGGCTTATTGCGAACCCGCCCTGCGCGCCATGGCATGGGAGGGCCGGTACCTGGTGGTCGGATTCCCCGCTGGTATCCCCAACCCTCCGCTTAACCTCACTCTTCTCAAAAGCTCCCAGATCATGGGCGTTTTCTGGGGCGCAGCGGTGATGCGGGACCCCGCCGGGCATGCCAGCAACATGGCCGAGATCGGTGCGATGATGGCCGACGGGCGCGTCAAGCCTCGGATCACCGCCAGCTTCCCGCTCGAGGACGGGGCAAAAGCCCTCAAGCTGCTCGAAAACCGTGAGGTCACCGGCAAGGTTGTCATCACAATGAATTGATGCGTTTCGGGGCCACGGCACCCATCTGCTGCGGCCCCAAACTCGCGACGGATTAGACCGCCGTCATCTGCATGAAGACCCATTGGGCGACCAGCGCCGGCTTGTCCTCGCCCTCAATCTCCACCTCAATGTCGTAGGTCATGACATGCGTTCCCGGATTGGGCGATTTATGGTTGGCGAGACTGAAGTGACCGCGAATACGCTTTCCTGATCGGACCGGGTTGATGAAACGAAGCTTGTTGCAGCCATAGTTCACGCCCGCGACGATGCCTTCGAGAACCGGTAACGTGCCCTCGCCCATTTTTGAAAGCAGCGAGAGCGTCAAATAACCGTGGGCGATCGTGCCGCCGAAGGGCGTTGCCTTCGCTTTCTCCTCATCCACATGAATAAATTGGTAATCTTCAGTTACCTCGGCGAACTGATCGATTTTTTTTTGATCAACGTCGATCCAATCTGAGGTTAACCGACTGTTGCCGATTTGTCGCATGAGTTCGTCGACCGTGATTGTATTCATTGGAAACTCTTTTCCTCTCTCATCAATCCGCTATTCCTGACTGATCGTTTTCGAATTTGTCTTCGTCTTCGCCCACATTGAAGGAGGGGCGCAATGGAAACGGCAAGGCGATCGAAACAAAAGAGCCGTATAAGGCATCAGTGGAGAGCCCCCTCATGGGGCACGGGAGGAGTAGACGGTGAACAAAAACGTCTTTTTCGTAACGACGGCGCTCGTTGGCGCTTCATTTATGGCGCCAGCCGCCGCCCAGATCGACGAAATCGTCGTGACGGCGACCAAGCGCGAGCAAACCCTGCAAGAAGTTCCGATCGCGGTGTCGGTGGTCCAGGAAGAGACCGTCCAAGACGCACAGATCGTCGACGCGATTGACCTACAATCGCTCGTTCCGGCGCTTCGGGTGAGCCAGCTGGAGCGTTCGTCCAACACCACGTTCATTATTCGTGGTCAGGGCAACGGCGCCAACAACCCAGGTATCGAACCATCGGTGGCTGTTTATATCGACGGCGTTTTCCGCTCGCGGACCGGTTCAGCGCTCAGCGACTTGATCAGCTTGGAGCGCGTCGAGGTTCTGCGCGGTCCGCAATCGACCCTTTTTGGTAAAAACGCGACCTCTGGTGTGGTCAGTGTTGTCACCAAAAAGCCTGAGTATGAGTGGAGCGGCGTGGGTGAGTTCACCTACGGCAACTACAACCAAGTCATTGGTAAGGGTTATATCACTGGCCCCATCAACGACATCTTCGCCTTCTCGGTCGCTGGCAGCATCAACCAACGCGACGGCTATTTCGAGAACAACGGCCCAGCCAACGACTTCAACGAACGTGATCGTTGGGCGATCCGTGGTCAGCTTCTCGCGCAGCCAACCGACAACCTCGAATTCCGCGTCATCGCGGATTACGACAAGATCGACGAGAACTGCTGCGGTACGCAGCTGGCTCTTGATGGATCATCGACCCTTGTTGTCAACGCGCTCGGCGCCGTTGGTGGTGACGTTGGTTTCACCTATGAAACCGCGACCGACTTCAACAGCCAGAGTGAAATTGACAACTATGGTGCCTCTTTCCATGCGGATTGGGATATCACACCCAACATGACGTTGAGCTCCATCACGAGCTACCGTGAATACGAAGACGTCAACAACTACGAAGGTGATTTCACCACCCTTGAGCTGCTCGGCAGCAACCTTCGTGACCTCGATACCGAGACGTTCACCCAAGAACTTCGCTTGGTCGGCAACTGGAATGACCGGGTCAACTACCTCTTCGGTGCGTTCTATTACAACGAAGAGCTGACCAACACGGACAACCGCCTCTACGGTGAAGACGCCCGCGCATATGTCGACTTCCTCGTCGATGGGCCAGCGTCTCTCACCAATACCGCTGCTCAAGGCACGTTTGGTGGTCTGGAAGCGGCAATCTTCGGCGCCGGAGCGGTTGGTAACACCTTCTACCAAGACGGTGGCGGCACATCGTTCGTCAACACCCAAGACGACACGCAGTTCCAGCTCTTCACGCAGATGGACATCAACCTGACAGACAAGCTCGTCTTCACCGGTGGTGTGGCTTATTTCCAAGCTGACAAAGAGGTGGACTTCAGCAACGTCACGCGGACCAACCCGTTCTCGGACCTCGACCTCGTCGACGTTGGTGGTCAGCTGATCGCCGGCGGCATCATTGAAGCCACCCTCGCGGCGGACCCAGCGATCGCAACCGATGCAACAGCGCTTGCTGCGCTTCAAGCTCAGGCGTTCGCCCAAGGTGCCGCTCTGTCCACCGATCCGTCAGCGAACCCGCTGCTTGGCCTTTACTTAGCAGGCCTGCAGCCACTCGGCCCGCTCACGCCCTTCCCGAACTCGGTGGAAGATGGTGAGTCAGTCGACAATGATTGGCCTTACACCCTTCGCCTTGCTTATGACGCGACCGACCGGACAAACGTCTATGTCTCCTACGCACGCGGCTTCAAAGCTTCGTCGTGGAACCTGACACCTGATACCCGTCCGTTCGCAAGCGACATCGGTGCGTTGTCGGGTCGGGTGAGCTGGCCGCTGACACGGCGATCCCAGGGACGACCCAGGCGCTTAACACCGCGATCGCCCTTGAACAGTACGCCGGTACCCGCCTTGCTGATCCTGAGATCACCAAGACCCTCGAATTTGGTCTGAAGACTCAGTTCTCTTGGGGCCAGTTCAACATTGCTCTCTTTGACCAAACGGTTGAAGGGTTCCAGTCATCAACCTTCCAGGGCACGGGCTTCGTTCTGGCCAACGCTGGTGAACAGTCGGCACAGGGTGTCGAGTTCGACACGATCATCGCACCGCCGATGATCCCTGGTCTGACCTTCAACATCTCGGGTCTCTGGATCGATGCTGAGTATGAAGAGTTCGAAGGTGCACCTGTTGTGAGCGGTAGTGACCGCGACCTTGCCGATGGCGTCCAAGACGGTGTGGCCGATCTTTCCGGTGAAGAAGTTGCCGGTATCTCGCCGTTCTCTGGCTCGTTCGCCTTTGACTACCGTCGTGACTTCTCGATGGGTGAAGCCTTCATTCGTATGGACTACCAGTACGAAACGGCTGTTCGCCTGCTTGAAAACGTTGCACCGGAAGTTGAGCGTGAAGTCGGTACACTGAACGCATCGGTTGGTGTTAACTTCGACAATGGTGTTGAGCTCCTCATCTGGGGCCGGAACATCAACGAGGACGAGTACTACACCTCGGGCTTCCCAACGACACTGCAAACGACTGTGTCGGCTTACCCGAATGCACCGCGCACCTGGGGTGTGACGGCACGCAAGCGCTTCTAAGTCTAGGGGCCAGCGCAACAAGAACCCCGCCGGGAAACCGGCGGGGTTTTTTGTTGGTCGCCTGAGCGGACCCTGGTCGGGTCAAGCGGGCGCGAAAAACGCGAGCTTGTTGCCGTCGAGATCCCGCGCATAGGCGAGGTAGAACCGCTCGGCCCTGATGCCCGGCTCCCCTTCGCAGGTTCCGCCGAGCTCCAGCGCCATGGCGTAAAGCTTTTCAACGCTTTCCTTGCTATCGCACTGAAGCGTGAACATGGTCCCATTACCAAAGGTCGCGGCCTGTCCATCCGCTGGTGTACAGAGCATAATCATGGGTTGGCCAGGCGCCTTGCTCCAAATCGTTGATCGCTCATTCTCAATGACCGGCTTCGCACCGAGTTCTTTCATCAGCACACTGTAAAATGCGCGAGCCTTGTCCAAATCGTTTGTTCCTATGGTGACGTAAGCCAGCATCGTGCTCTCCTTAACTGCAACCCGTTGTTGCGCCGCAACTGTCACAGCGCAAACACGTTCCATTACGGACCAATGTGAATTGCCCGCACTCGGGACAGGCATCGCCTTCATAACCTTTGAGCCGGGCCTCATCACGGTTGTGTTCCCGATCACTGGCCAAGGTCAATCCGCCTTGCACAGGGGATGCTGTTGATGCCGCCGACGGCTCGGCCGCATGTTCAGACGGTTCCTCTCCCTCGGTCGGGCGCATACGGTCAAAGTCGCCTCCGCGCAGCACCACCAAATTGTCCATCGTCGATGAACGTGTCAGTCCCTTCGAAATAAAGCGCTGCGCCTCTTCTCGAACACCCTCAGCCTGGACCCCGCTGCCCAAATCGAACGTGCCATCTCCATCGGGGACATGGCCAAGATCAGAACGGCCAAGATAGCTGATGGCCAGTTCACGGAAGATATAGTCGAGGATCGATGTCCCGTTTTTAATCCGGTCATTGCCTTGAACAGGCCCGGCGGGCTCAAATCGTGTGAAGAGATACGCATCGACAAATTCTTCGAGCGGCACGCCATATTGAAGGCCTAATGATATGGCGATAGCAAAATTATTCATCAGTGAGCGGAAGGCTGCACCCTCCTTATGCATATCAACGAAAATCTCTCCGAGTTCGCCATCCTCGAATTCACCGGTATGCAGGTACACTTTGTGACCGCCCACAATCGCTTTTTGGATATACCCCTTTCGACGATCAGGCAGACGGCGACGTCCGGGCGTGCGCTCAACGATCTTTTCAACCACCCGCTCTGCATAGACCTTGGCCCGCTCGGCGGACGGCAAGTCGGCAAAATCTTCACCGTCGTCGTCACTGAGCGTGCCAAGCGCGTTGGTGAGAGGCTGGCTCAGCTTGGAGCCGTCACGGTAGAGCGCCACCGCTTTGAGGCCCTTGGCATGGGCGGCCTGGTAAGCCGTCAAGCAGTCATCCGCCGTCGCGCTCGCTGGCAAATTCACGGTTTTCGATATAGCGCCGGACACGAACGGCTGAACAGCCGCCATCATATCGATATGGGCACTGACGGAAAGAGCTCGTGTCCCAACACGCCCACAAGGGGATGCACAGTCAAACACGGCCAAATGGTCGGGTTTGATATGCGGCGCCCCTTCGACTGCCATGGTGCCGCAACAAAACAGATTGGCCTTGTGCACATCTTCATCAGAAAAGCCAAGATCACGGAGTGTTCTGTAGCCGGATTGCTCAAGCTGCTCATCGGAAAACCCAAGCGTACCGCGCAGAAAACTCTCACCCAAAACATCACGGGTGAACACATAAGTGATGTCAAACGCCGTCTTTAAGGCTGCCTCGACTGCATCGATTTGCTTTTCCCCAAAGCCCTCCTGACGCAAACCATCGAGCGAGACGCCGGGTGCGCCATCAAGCGTCGCATGCCCCACAGCATAGAGCGTGATGTCTCTGACCTCACGATCTGAATAGCCCAAACGCTCGAGCGCCCCAGGAACAGAACGATTGATGATTTTGACCGTTCCGCCGCCGACCATTTGCTTAAACTTGACCAACGCGTAGTCGGGCTCAATTCCTGTTGTATCACAATCCATCAGAAGGCCGATGGTTCCCGTTGGGGCGATGGCTGAAATCTGTGCGTTCCGAAGGCCGTGGGTCTCGGCTTTTTTCACAGCCGCCACCATGGCGTCCTTGGCTGCACGCCCAAGACCATCAAAGGGAATATCTTCATGACACAGAAGGTTTGGCTCGACCGTTAGACCATCAAAAGACCCCAGACCAAGCGCAGCCGCATGGTTCCGGAGCACACGGAGTGCCGCCTCGTGATTGGCCTGATAACGATCATAGGGCCCAAGCCTTTCCGCCATCTCTGCAGATGTCTGATAGCCAATGCCAGTCATCAGTGCCGTGACCGCTCCGGCCACAGCGCGGCCTTCGTCGCTGTCATAAGCGAGGCCAGATGACATCAGGAGCCCACCAAGATTGGCAAAACCCAAACCCAGCGTGCGGTAACGGTACGAACGCTCAGCAATGGCAGCTGACGGATACGACGCCATGCCGACGGAGATCTCTAGCACAATGGTCAAAAGACGGCTGGCGGCAGCAAGGCCTGCACAATCAAGTGTTCCGTCTTCCTGCAGAAACGCAGACAAATTGATCGACGCCAGGTTACACGCTGTATCGTCGAGGAACATATATTCAGAGCACGGATTTGATGCCAAAATATCCCCGTCAGCGGGGCATGTATGCCAATCGTTAATGGTGTCGTGGAACTGCACACCAGGATCAGCGGCAGCCCAGGCCGCGTCGCCAATCTCCCGCCAGAGCTCAGCAGCAGACACAGACTTTGTGACCGCGCCGTCAACCCTTCGATGCAAGGTCCACGCAGCATCTTGTTGCACAGCTTCTAAGAATGCATCGGTCACACGCACGGATAGATTTGCATTCTGCCCACTGACTGTCCGATAGGCCTCACTGTCCCAATCGACGGAAAAAATTGGAATATGTGGCGAGTCCTCCGTCTCAGCGAGCATGCGAAGGCAGCGGTCGATCAAACCACTGGGCACACCATCGCGCTTTGCGGCGGTGACCGCACGGCGCAACTTGTCATTGCCGCGCAGATCAAAACGTGCGCTGTTCGATGCGTCCCTGGTGGCTGCCGTGATTTTTCGTAAGTGGCGCTCAATCACCACCGATCCGGCAGCGAGGCAAGCAACTTTTTCTTCTTCCTGCCGCTTCCAGGCAACAAATTCTTCAATATCCGGATGATCAAGATCCAGAACCACCATTTTTGCCGCTCGGCGCGTGGTGCCGCCAGACTTGATCGCGCCTGCGGCGGTGTCAGCCACCTTCAGAAAGCTGATTAAGCCAGATGTCGTACCGCCCGCCGAAAGAGGCTCATCCGCACCGCGAAGAGCGGAAAAGTTGCTGCCTGAGCCGGAGCCAAATTTAAACAGCTTTGCCTCTCGGGTGATAAGGTCAAAAACGCCCCCCTCCCCGACCAGTGTGTCCTGCACGGATTGAATAAAGCACGCATGCGGTTGGGGGTTGGCGTACACATCCTCCACCTCTTGGACAGAATGTGATGCCTCATCAAACCGAAAATGCCCTGATCCGGGTGACGATATTCCGTACGCCCAAGACAGACCGGTGCTGAACCATTGCGGCGAGTTTGGCGCCACCATCTGCCGCTCCAGCATGGCAAAACACTCGTCGCGGAAAAGAACGGCGTCGGACCAGTTTTTAAAAAGACCTTGATTGAGACCATGATACGCCCAGGCCCCAGCAAGCCGGTTGAAGGTCGCCTTCGCATCGGTCTCGCGGCCAAGACTTGCCCCCTCCGCCGCGATCGACCGCTGAAGGGTTTCAGGCACATGATCGTCGGCCACCCGTCTTGTCGCCGATGGCACGCCGGCACGCCGCATGTATTTGCGCACCAGAATTTCCGACGCCAGCCGTGAGAAACGCGAGGGAACGGAGACGTCAATCGCTCCATCATCCGTCTCGATAGAGCGAACATCATAATCAATGCCTGGCAAAAGGGAAAAATGCGGATCGATGCGCACGGCGTGCTCTCTTTCTTTCGACTCAGTTGTCTTAGCATTCGTCGGCAAGCGACGCGACGCGCGCGGAACCAAAACCTCGCTGAACAAGCAAAGGTGACAATCAGCCCGCGCCTCCCGTTACACGCGAGTCATGATTGAGGTTCTCCCCTTAAGCGATAATGACAAACGGCAACTTCTGGGATATGGTTAACGGCGGTTGTGGAGAGAAGGCGATGACTGAACAGCTGTCTGGCCCCGCAAACACGCCATCGCCGGTGGATGACACGGCCCAGTCAGTCACCGAGGTCACCGGCACGGTCAAATGGTTTGATCAATCAAAAGGTTATGGTTTTATCAAGCCAGATGACGGCTCGTCCGATGTGATGCTGCACAGCTCATGTCTGCGATCGAGTGGCCTGCCCGCACCCGACGAAGGAGCAGATATCAAATGCCAAGCGGTTCGGCGGGAAAAAGGTCTGCAGGCCATTCGTGTGTTGCATTTGAGAAGCACCGATCGCCCCCAACTTAACAGCCCCAGTGATCGCTTGAGCAACCACGGCGCCCCGCTCCGAACAATGACGGTGAAGTGGTTCAGCCGTGCGAAGGGCTATGGCTTCTTGCAAGAAGACGACAGCTCAGAAGACATCTTCATTCATATGGAAACAGTGCGGGCCGGCGGTTTCAATGAATTGATTGCTGGAGAGCGCGTGATGGCCGCAGCATCACGGGGACCCAAGGGCCTACTTGCCACCTCCGTGGCACCGCATCGCGCTCACTAACACCGCTTTGCCCTTGCACATCGCCCGGCGCGTTGGGACGAGGGGCGATGCACGCGACCGAAGTCTCCAGCCCCTCACAACCGCTTGTTGTTCTCGTCCGGCCGCAAATGGGCGAGAACATCGGCGCAGCAGCCCGAGCGATGCTCAACTTTGGCCTCGACGCGATGCGGATCGTTGCGCCTCGCGATGATTGGCCGAACCCGAAAGCAGCAGCGATGGCGGCGGGGGCGGGTCGTCTGCTCGACACCGCGCGGATCTTCGAAAGCGTGCGCGAAGCCACAGCCGATTGTACCTATGTGATTGCGACCACGGCGCGGCAGCGTGGCCTTTTTCTACCGGTCCACGATGCTGAACAAAGTGCCCGTCTCGCTCGGGATCATCTCGCCCGGGGCGAAAGGACGGCGATCCTGTTTGGTGCCGAAAAGTCGGGCCTCGAGACAGATGACGTCGCCCATGCCGATGCGCTTTTGACCTTACCGGTTAATCCCGATTTCTCCTCGCTCAACCTTGCCCAAGCGGTGCTGCTGGTTGCGTATGAGTGGCGTCGTTCGGAGGACCGCAGCCTGCCCTTTCAAAGCCCCTATAAAGAAGCCCCCGCTGCACGCAAGGAGGTGGACGCTATGCTCGACCACCTTGGCGGGGCGTTGGAAGAAGCGGGGTATTTCTATCCACCCGACAAAAGGAAAATTCTCGAAAGGAACATCCGCACCATGTTCACGCAGGCGAAGTTCACCGCGGCAGAGGTGCGCCTTTTTCGTGGATTGGTCCGCCAGTTCGCCTGGTGGGGCCGCGGCGGAAAGGCATCGGATTCAAACGATTAGCGAGCTTTTAAAGTATTTTGTCGGGACTCTTAGGGGGACATCTCGTGTCAAGCGGTAGAAATCCACAGACAAGCACGTGTTAAGGTTGCTTGCGATTAAGGATGTTGCAACCCCGTGATGTTATTCTCTCACCATGGACTTCTCGGTGACCACGCAAGCGCCGACCCGGTATTCCGGACCCCAAGGCGCCAACCTCCGCGGTGAACCTCCTGCAGGCCCGCAGGGAGCAGTGCAAGCTGCCTCTGCGCCGGCATCATCTGCAGGGGTGAGCCAAGCCCAAGCGCCGTCGGATGTCGCCAACCGACCGAAAACACAACAGGTCGGTCAGCTGACCGATGAAGAGCAAAAGCAGGTCGACGAACTCAAAGCACGAGACCGCGAAGTTCGCGCCCACGAACAGGCCCACAAGACCGTGGCAGGGCGCTATGCTGGCGCGATCAGCTATGACTTCCAGCGGGGCCCTGACGGCCGCGACTACGCGGTGGGCGGATCGGTGCCGATCGATGTCTCTCCCGAGGGCGAGCCCGAAGACACGATCAGCAAGATGCGCATCGTCATCAAAGCAGCCCTCGCGCCCGCAGAGCCCTCCGCCGCTGACCGCGCCGTGGCCGCCGCGGCCCAGCGGCAGCTGCTGAATGCCCAAGCCGAACTCGCCGTTGAACGGGCGGTCGAGCGCCGTGAAGGTGAACAAGCAGATTCCGGCCGCGTGAGTGCAGCCATCGCGGTCTACGCTCAAGCCAATGATGACGAGGCGTCGAGCCTCCAAATCACAGCATAAAACCCAGTCCCCTCGACCAAGCGTCTAAGAGCGATAAGCAGCGGCCAAGCCTGCCGGCGAGCCGCCCCGTTTTCCGCTCAAACATCAAAAGTCTTTGAACGCGGATGCGCCACGCGCCCTGCTCTCGGACCATGGCGAAGAG
Organism: Pseudomonadota bacterium; assembly: GCA_039033795.1. GTDB lineage: Bacteria > Pseudomonadota > Alphaproteobacteria > Caulobacterales > Parvularculaceae > Parvularcula. The sequence goes on from JBCCBY010000012.1 coordinate 20,676, forward strand.
TGTCAGCAACGGATGAGGAACAGCCAGGAAACATCGTTCTCATCGCGATGCAGCAGGGCCTGGTCGACCCACGACGTTCCGTGAGGTGCAGGCAGACCAGCGACTTTCACACAGACGCCAAAAAGGCTTGAACGCTGAGGTTTTATGCGGTCTACCCGCCGGTGGACAGGTGGCCGAGTGGTCGAAGGCGCTCCCCTGCTAAGGGAGTAGGCGGTTTGTCCCGTCTCGAGGGTTCGAATCCCTTCCTGTCCGCCACCTCTTGTCTCACGGCGCTTAGCGCCTCCGGCGGGGCGGGCTGACCGCCCGAACCGCCGTCGCGGTCTTGGGAAGAAGAGTTCCAGCTTTCTCCCTCCGTGTCCGCCAGTTTCCGTATTTCGCGCCGGGGGCGCTCCGATGGGGCGGACGTCGTTCGAGCCGCGGTCGCGGCTTTGGGTCTCCTGGATTGACGCCTCTTCCTCCTCCTCCGCGACAAAATTAGAGAAAAATAATTGTAATCAAGAAGATATTGGTCTTGATCGGGCATAGATCCGCCAATCTTCCTTTTAATGCGATC
>JBCCBY010000013.1:0-21092 GCA_039033795.1 Pseudomonadota bacterium
ATCATGCCCATATCGCCGTGGCTTGCCTCACCGGGATGGACATACATCGACGACTGGCCGGTTGAGGCGAGGGTCGCTGCAATCTTGCGTCCAATATGACCGGACTTGCCCATGCCTGTAACGATGAGGCGGCCTTCGGCCGCCAACGTCACGCCGATCGCTTCTTCGAGCGCTTTTGATAGCGGTGTCCCCGGTTGAAGCGCGTCGGCCAGCATGCGGAGTCCATCAATCTCCACTTTCACGGTTTCTGCTGCTGCCGCTGTGACGTCCACGGCGAGATCGGGGGGCGAGGAATCTGCAGACATGGCTTTTCTTCTTATGGATAACGCGGCGCTTATTTGCGCTTGATCAGCCCTCCCGATAAGGCCCGCTTATGACCAAGATCAACACCGCGGTGACGCTCAACGCCCCAGCTGGCGATATCGTCATCTCCAACACCGCGCCTTTTATGCTGTTCGCTGGCCCTTGTCAGATGGAAAGCCGCGCGCATGCGCTTGAAACAGCCTCCGCCGTTAAAGAAATCTGCGCCGACTTGGGCATCGGCGTTTGCTACAAAACCAGCTTTGACAAAGCCAACAGGACGAGCCTCAGTTCCCAGCGAGGGATCGGTCTTCAGGGCGCGCTCTCAATTTTTGCCGAGATCCGCGAGACCCTTGGGATCCCTGTTCTCACCGATATCCATGAGCGCGAGCAGTGCGCGCCCGTGTCTGAGGTCGTCGATGTTCTCCAAATCCCGGCCTTTCTCTGCCGTCAAACGGATTTGCTGGTGGCGGCAGCGGAGACCGGCCGGGTCATCAAAGTGAAAAAGGGCCAGTTTTTAGCGCCCTGGGACATGAAAAACGTCGTCGGGAAGATCACGGGTGCAGGAAACCCCAATGTTCTTGTCACGGAGCGCGGCGCGAGCTTTGGGTACAACACGCTCGTGACTGATTTTCGCGGGATCAAAACCATGGCCGAGCAGACGGGTGCTCCGGTGATCTTTGATGCAACGCACTCGGTGCAACAGCCAGGCGGACAGGGCGGCACATCAGGAGGTCAGCGCGAGATGGTACCGACCTTGGCAAGGGCTGCCGTCGCGGTCGGCGTCGCGGGGATCTTCGCAGAGACCCATCCGGACCCCGACAATGCGCCGTCGGATGGGCCCAACATGATCCCGCTCCGTATGCTCCGCTCGTTCCTTGAGGAGCTACAGGCCCTGGACCGTGTGGCCAAGGCCCGTGTTCGCTTGCACGACTTTGCCCAGCAATAAGCTACCTGCTTGCCGAACAATAAAAAAGCCCGCGCTTGAGGCGGGCTTTTTCGACGTTCTTTAATCGGCGTTAGGCAGCGCGCTTGCGGCGCGCAGCGGCACCGGCCAGCAGAGCAGACCCAAAGAAGATCGCAGCCCCAGGAACCGGCATTTCCGAAAATTCCACCGCAGCCACAGAGAAATCGGAGTTTTTGTCATCCGTGCCCGAACGCTGATTGGCACGGAAGACAATCTTCACGACATCCTTGAGGCCAACATCGACGGCGTAATAGCCAGCATTGTTCTCGGATTTCGTCTCATCCGCCGTCACCCGGATCGTCATCGCTGCCGACGTTGGGTCGTCAGCGGTATAAAGATCAATCCTTGCTTGTTCAGCACCGAGCTTGGGGTCATTGCTTTCGAACAGATCAAGAAGGAACAGGCGATGCACATTGATCGCTTCGCTCGTGATCGTCGCCCGCTCATTATCAGGACGCGGAGTGGCGGTCAGTTCATCATCCTTGATCCCCAAACCATCACGCAGACAGGCAAGGTCGCCGCCTTCGCTTTGGCAGAAATCCTGGGTCCCGCCGTCAAACCCCTGGCTGTTGTTCACGGCTTGAGGCTTGCCGGTAATCGTGAACAAAACACCGTCTTCGGTGGCGGTACGGCTTTTCCCAGCCACCGGTGAAAGAATATCAGCGGTAAAGTCTAAGATCGAAGCAGCTTGGGCTGCGCCGAATGTCGTCGCGATGGCCGCCAATGAGCCGATCAGAGCTTTTTTCATCATTTTTCCCCTTGTTGCCATGGATCAAGCAAGAAGCGTTCCACGGCGCGTCCAAAATACCCGATGCGTTTTGATATCACATCACGCCGCTAAAATCATTATTAAACCGGCCAAATCATTGAAATTCTTTGTTTACCCTAACTCGGGCTGCTCGACCTGAACCAAGGCGACTGATCTTTGGCGCTATCAGTGTTGGGGGACGCGGACCTCCTGGCTTCGAAGTCGGAAAATTTCAGCTTTATTGGCGGGCCGGCTGTTCCTAACGAGGGGTCTTTGACCACAGAGGATCTTGATGGCCCGTCGCACCAAGACACCACCTCCGCCGCCGCCCGAGCAGATTTTTGACGAAACGATCACCGATGCTTTGTCCCAGCGCTACCTTGCCTACGCGCTGTCGACGATCACCTCGCGCGCGCTTCCTGATGTGCGCGATGGGCTGAAGCCTGTGCATCGGCGCATCCTTTACGGTATGCGTGCGATGCGGCTCTCGCCCAATGGCAGCTATAAAAAGTCCGCCAAGGTGGTGGGCGATGTGATGGGCAATTTCCATCCGCATGGCGATCAGGCCATCTATGACGCGCTTGTGCGCCTGGTGCAGGATTTTGCAATCCGTGTACCACTCGTTGATGGCCAGGGTAATTTTGGCAATATCGATGGCGATAATGCGGCCGCAATGCGGTACACGGAGAGCCGCCTGACGGAGGCAGCGGAACTCTTGCTCGAAGGTATCGATGAAGATGCTGTCGATTTTCGTGATACCTATGATGGAGAAGGGCAGGAACCTGCCGTTTTGCCTGCAGCCTTTCCAAACCTTCTCGCCAATGGTGCGGCAGGGATTGCGGTGGGGATGGCGACCAGCATTCCGCCCCATAACCCGATCGAGCTGATCGACGCCTCGATACACTTGATCAAAACGCCGGGTGCGCGGACAGAGACGCTCCTTAACCATATTCAGGGTCCAGATTTTCCCACCGGCGGTGTTTGTGTTGAGCCGCGTGACACCCTCGTTGAGGCCTATGCCACGGGTCGCGGCGGTTTTCGTCTCCGCGCGAAGTGGTCGACAGAGGATCTTGGTCGCGGGCGCTATCAGATCGTTGTCACAGAAATCCCCTATCAGGTTCAAAAGGCGCGGCTGATCGAACGGATCGCGGAGCTGATCAATAGCAAGAAACTGCCCATCATCACCGATGTCCGGGACGAAAGCGCGGAGGATATCCGTCTCGTGCTTGAGCCGCGGTCGGGGAACCTGCCCGCCGACGCTGTGATGGCAGCGGTCTTCAAAGTGACGGATTTGGAGGTGCGTTTTCCGCTCAACATGAACGTCTTGGATGCAGATTCGGCGCCTCGGGTGATGGGCCTCAGGGACGTGCTTGGGGCTTTTGTCGATCACCGCCGCGATGTGCTGACGCGGCGCACACGGCACCGCCTCGATAAGATCGCCAAAAGGCTTGAAATTCTCGCCGGCTACCTCATCGCTTACCTCAATCTTGATGAGGTGATCCGGATCATTCGCTACGAGGATCATCCCAAAGACGAGTTGATTGCTGCCTTTGATCTCACCGATGTGCAAGCCGAAGCGATCCTCAACATGCGCCTTCGCGCTCTTCGCAAGCTCGAAGAGTTGGAAATCAAAAAAGAGAACAAGGAGCTCAAGGCCGAGCAGAAAGAGCTTCGGGCGCTCCTTAAGTCAGAGGACAAACAATCAGCAGCGATGATCGCTGAACTGCGCGAGACGAAGAAAGCATTCACCGGCAAAGACGGCCTTGGTGCTCGCCGGACAGAGATGACCGACGCGCCCGATGATGATGACGTTGCGCTCGATGAGCTGGTCGAGCGCGAACCGGTCACCATCGTTATTTCTGAAAAAGGATGGTGCCGAACATTAAAGGGGCACACGGAGGACCGTGAAACAATCAAGTACAAGGAAGGTGACAAAGAAAGATTTGTTCTGAATGCGCAGACATCGGATAAAATCTATGCTTTTGGTACCAACGGAAAGAGCTATACACTCGCGGTCGCCGAACTCCCCGGTGGGCGCGGGCAGGGAGAGCCCATTCGGCTCCTGGTCGATCTTGGCGCGGGGGAAGATGTGATGGCCATTGAGGTGGCCGCCGAGGGGCGGACCTTCCTCCTGGCGTCATCGGCGGGTCATGGACTGATGGTCGAGGAAAAAGATGTTTTCGCCAACACGCGAAAAGGAAAGCAGCTTTTGAACCTTGCCGATGGTGCTGAGATGGTGGCTGTGTGTGCGCTTGGTGGGCCACCTGGCGCGAAGGATCACGTCGCAAGCGTGACGTCCAATCGCAAGCTCTTGGTCTTTCCGTCGAGCGATGTTCCGCTCATGACCCGGGGAAAGGGAGTGATCTTCCAGCGCTCAGGGACCGCGTCCCTGGTCGACGTGACGCTCGTCCGCGCCAAGGAAAGCCTTACATGGACCGACAAGGCGGGGAGGGAGCAATCCGAGGCAGATTGGCGCTCATGGGTCGGTCGGCGCGGCGGTGCGGGCAAAGCTGTACCGAAAGGCTTTCCTCGGAGCCTCAAATTCCGCCCATAGGGTTAACGTGGCCGAGAGGTTGTGAGAAGATATCGTGTCTGTGGAGATTCTCATGCGTTCAATCTGTCTCTCGATGGCTGCACTTGCCGCGGCCCTTGTTGGTACGGCTGCGGCCCAGACCCAGGAGGAGATCGAACGCTATAAAGACATGACGATATTCGCGGTGGGTGGTTCGCTCGCTGTGAATGTGGAGCCTTATCGGGGGCTTGAGGATGAGATTCAGATCATCCCCGTGCCGTTTTTCATCTTCAACAAGGGCGATTTGACCGTTGCTGGCCCCAACATCTCCTACCGTTTTGCCAAGCCAACACCGACCACAACGGTGTCCTTTGAAAGTCGCTATCGTTTTCAAGGTTACGACGCCTCCGACAGTGACTTTCTGACAGGCATGGATGACCGCGATGGGACCTTTGAGCTTGGTGGCCGATTGGTTCACCGGATTGGTCGGCTTCGCATTCAACTTCAGGGCATGACGGACGTCTCTGGCACCCATGATGGTTTTGAAGCGGAGGCGCGCGCCACCTTTGAGGTGAGCAATGGCCGGATGATATCCCTCAGGCCACTTGGCGGAATTCGATTCCAAAGCTCCAACTTCGTTGACTATTATTATGGTGTGGAGAACGACGAAGCGACGCTTGCCCGCCCGTTTTTTGAGGGCGAAAAGACCGCGGTTCCCTTTGTTGGAGCCAATATGCGCATGCGCCTGACCCGCCGGGTGCAGCTCAATGGCTCGTTCACCATGAACCTCTTGCCCGACGACATCACCGAAAGCCCAATTGTCGACAAGGACAGCCGGATCGGCGCCTTCATGGGCATCAGTTATATGTTCTCAGGCCCCGGTGTGGGGGGCAACTAGCCCAACCCTGGAAGTTCATCGGCAAACGAAATGATGAGATTGCTGTCGGTAAGCGCATCGCGGCGCATGGCGCGGAAGGGTGCGTAGGCGTCTGATTCCATAAAAGCTTTTGCTTTTTCCATGCTGGGAAAGCGCGAGAGGACGACCCAGTTTCCCGGCGCTGTTCCTTCCACCAGGACCGCACTTTTCGTGGCCGCCAAAAACTCGCCGCCGAAGGCCGCGATGATCGCCGGAATATGCTGGCCATAGCGCTCCATATACTCCGCATGATCCTTCACCTGGATATAGCCGAAACTGTAAACGGGTTTGCTCATGGGGTGGTCCTCCGCTTAGTCATGACGTGTATCAGCCATGACACAATGGCGATTGAGACCGCTAGCCCGTTGCGCTGCACGAGGTGACAAGGCAACTGTCCGCCATGACCCGTATTTTGATCACCTCTGCACTTCCCTATATCAACGGCATCAAGCATCTGGGGAACTTGGTGGGTTCCATGCTGCCCGCCGATGTCTATGCGCGGTTCGAGCGCGCGCGGGGCAGCGATGTGCTCTTTATTTGCGCAACAGACGAGCACGGAACACCAGCTGAGCTCGCCGCGCGGGCGGCTGGTCAGGATGTGGCAGCGTACTGCGCGGAGCAGCATGATCTGCAAAAAGCGGCATGCGCCGAATTCGGCTTGAGCTTTGATCATTTCGGTCGCTCGTCCTCGCCGGAGAACCATGCCCTGACACAAGAGTTCGCCGCGCAATTAAAAGAGCGTGGGTTCTTAGCGGAAGTCGAAGAAGAGCAAGTCTATTCGAACACAGATGAACGGTTCCTCCCTGACCGCTATGTCGAGGGGACTTGTCCCAATTGCGGGTATGAAAAGGCGCGGGGCGACCAGTGTGACAGTTGCGGCAAGCTGCTCGACCCCACGGATTTGATTGAACCGTACTCGGCTATATCGGGCTCCCGTGATATTGAGCTGCGAAAGACAAAGCATCTCCATTTGCTGCAGTCTAAGCTTGAGGATGAGGTGCGGGCATGGGTTGATGCCCATCCCGATTGGCCTGTTCTGACCCGTTCGATTGCCTACAAATGGCTCGACGAGGGTCTAAGAGATCGTTCGATCACCCGGGATCTTTCCTGGGGCGTGCCGGTGCCTGAGCTTCCTGGAAAGGTGTTTTACGTCTGGTTCGACGCACCCATTGCCTACATCGCAGCGACGGAAGAAAAGCTTGGTGCTGATTACCGCGCGTGGTGGCGGGAAGATGAGGGCGCCAACGATGTTCGCTATGTGGAGTTTATGGGCAAGGACAATGTCGCCTTTCACACCGTGAGTTTTCCTTGCACCATTCTTGGCTCTGGTGAGCCATGGAAAAAAGTCGATCAATTGAAGAGTCTCAATTGGCTGACCTGGTATGGGGGGAAATTCTCCACATCGGAGGGGCGGGGGATCTTCATGGACCAGGCGCTCGATCTCTTGCCCGCGGATTACTGGCGTTGGTATCTGATGGCCAATGCACCGGAGTCGGATGATACCGCTTTCACGCTCGAAGCCTTCGCATCGACCGTCAACAAAGACCTGGCCGATGTTCTTGGTAACTTCGTCAACCGTATCGTGCGGTTCGCGGGCTCTAAGTTCGATGGAAGGGTGCCTGAAGGAGGGGAGCCGGGTGAAGCGGAGGCGAAGCTCGAGACTGACCTTAGGGCTCGCATCGATGCCTACACAGAGCATCTTGCGGCGATGGACTTTCGGAAGGCCTGCGCCGAGCTGCGGGCTGCCTGGGTTCTGGGCAATGAGTATCTTCAGTCTGCTGCGCCCTGGGCAGTCTTCAAAAAAGACAAAGAGCGCGCAGGCATGATCGTACGCACCGCGCTGAACCTCATTCCTCTCTATGCCACACTATCGGCGCCGGTGATCCCCTTCACCGCTGAGAAACTTGCCGGTGTCTTTGGAACCAGCATCACCTCTTGGCCGACGGACAGTGAGGATCTCCTCAACACGCTGCCGGTTGGTCAGGGTTTTGAGGCCCCACCGGTTCTCTTCAAAAAAGTCGAAGACGACCAGATCGTTGAGTGGTCTGACCGTTTCGGGGCACCACGCCAATAACGTGGACCTTTATTGGTTGGTGCTCTCAAAGATTTTGTCCGCACTCGCTGCGACAAAACCTTGATAGAGGCCGCCGCCTGGCAGCTCAAAACGCTTGGCGAACTCGTAGAAACAGCTCGGTAGCTCAAACGAGCCGTCGGTGAAGGCGACTGGCATTTTCGTTGCCATGGTTGAGCATTGCTCGAGGAACACCTCTGGCGACCCTTTGATCAGCCCGCCCGCGGTGTTCATCGGATAACCGCTGTCCTCAATGAAGCTTGCAAGTTCAGTGAGCCCATCAAAACTCGTCAGCTTGTTCGCAAAGACGGTGAAATGATTGGCGCAGAAACCGAAGGCGGACAACCACGCGGCATATTCGCTCTCTTGATAGAGCTTTTCATAGTCCGCATGCGATGTCTCCCACAGGCGGCCCTTGTTGAGGAGCATGGGATCATTGAGCTGTTCGTCAGAAAGCTGATCGACGAGCCCCGTCATCTTGTGGCGCAAGCCATCGGAACATTCATCGAGCAAGAGCTCTGAGATAAAGACCTTGGGTAAGTTCTGATCAGGGTGGGCGTAATAGCGGGCAAAGAGGCGCTTGGCCTTAAACGTGTAGGTATCTTGCGCTGTGTAGCCGACCGCGAGAAACGGCCGTGCGAGATGGTCGATGCCAAGGCGCGGGTCATCAAGCGTGCGGAACGCGACATGATCGTTGATGATTGTCTCGCCGCGCGCTGACAACAATCGATGCACCTCCTGGGCCTGCGGCGTGAGCGCCGCATAACGCTCCCACAACTGATCAAAAAGCTGATCGGGGGTCATGGATCACTCCGCAGGATTGGTGTCGGCTTCTGGCTTTCGTTTAAAGGTATCCTTGATGTTACCCAAAAGGTCCACATCAGCACCCGCACGCTTCATGATCACATATTGCTGCACCACGCCAAGGAAGGTGTTCCAGAACCAATAGAGCACCAGTCCTGCAGCAAACGGCGCAAAGATGAAAATGAAGATGATCGGTAACAGTCCAAAGACTTGCGCCTGGATCGGATCAGTAGGGGGAGGATTAAGCTTCGTCTGTACCCACATGGCCGCACCCATCAGGAGCGGCAAGATGCCGATCCCTAAGAAAGGCCCGAGCAAAGGCAGGATCGTTGGATCAAACGGCAACAAACCAAAGAGGTTGAAGATGTTGGTTGGATCCTGCTCCGCGAGGTCACGGATATAAAGAAAGCCTTCATGCCTGATCTCGATCGTTGTGAAGAGGACCTTATAAAGCGCAAAGAAGATCGGCATTTGAAGAAGAATTGGTAGGCATCCAGCTGCCGGATTGATCTTGTGCTTCTTGTAAAGCGCCATCACCTCTTGCTGCTGCTTGACGCGGTCATCCTTGTAGCGCTCTTGCAGGCGCTTCATCTCCGGCGCGACCTTCCGCATACCGGCCATCGACACATAACTGGCGTTGGCCAACGGGAAGAGGAGGGCTTTCACCACCAGGGTGAGGAGCAAAATCGCGACGCCGTAGTTACCCGTGAGCACGGCGAAGACATGCATCAAATGAAAGATCGGCCGGGTCAGGAAGAAGAGAAAGCCCCAGTCGACAGCCTTATCAAAATCGGTGATCCCAAGCTCGTCTTCATAGCGCTGCAGCGTTTCAACGACTTTGGCACCGGCAAAGAGGTGGGAGGTCACGGTGGCTTGCTGGCCAGGTTCGAGGATAAAGCCATCGAGCTGATAACTGGACCGATAGGTCGGCGTGCGTGCACCGTCGACTTTGGTGAGCTTGAGCTCAAAACTCTCCGATTGCGGCGGTACTGCTGCTGCGAGCCAGTATTTATCGGTGATGCCGGCCCAGCCGCCGGTCCCGGATTCTTCGATCGTGTTTTTTGGCTTGTCGAGCTTCTTGTATTTCCGCGCTTGCAGCTCGCCCCCAACCACGCCGAGTGGCCCCTCAAACAGGATCATGAAGTTTTTGAGGTCCTCGGGGATGCCTTTTTGAACGGCAAATCCATAGGGCAAGAGGGCGGCAGGATCATCGCCGGTGTTCACCACCTTGTGGTCTGTGGTGAACATGAACTGATCGTCGACGGACACGGTCAGTTCATGGACCACATCACCTGCCTGTCGGGTCAAGGTGACGGGGGTTTCCGGGGTAAGCTTGGCGCCTTCGGGCGCCGACCAAGCAACACTGTCATCGCTGCGGCCGTCGACGATGAGGCCTGACCGCAAATAGGTCGCCGTTTGGGTTTCCCTTGGCGACAGGACGTGGACCATCGCTGAGTTGGGATCGGTTGTGACGCGAAAATTCTTCAGCGATAGGTCATCCAATGTCGCGCCGCGCAGGTTCAGCGAGCCAATCACTTCGGGTGTTTCGATCGGGATCCGCCCCGGTCCCGCCGCGATCGCTGCGTCGCGGCTCAAGGCGACATCGGACGTCGCAGGAGCGGCAAGATCTGACACCAAATCGCTGGCGGGTGCGGTTGGGTTTTCAAGCTCAGCGGCAGCGGCGGCTTCGCGCTGCGCCTCTTCATAGGCTGCGCGTTGCGGGCCGGCCACAAACACGTCCCAGCCAACGAAAATGACCAGGGCCAAGCCAATTGCGAGAACAAAATTACGATCCATGGAGCGCTCTCATTGTACCGAAGGAGCGGCTGCCGCTGATCCGGTGTCGTCTTGTTTGAGGGCGCTACGCGCCCGGTCGACCGCGGGGGTCTAGGAGGGCGGCGCGAAGCTCGTCAAGCAAAGCGCCATAGGGAATGCTGAGGGCTCTCTCCCTCGCCAGGAGCACATAGTCATGGCCGGGCGATGCGTGAAGCGGAAAGACGTCGCGGACTGCTGACCGAAGACGTCGCTTGATGCGATTGCGCTGAACAGCGTTGCCAAGTTTTTTGGTAACCGTCAGGCCAAAGCGCACGAAGTCCTGCTCATTCGGGAGCACTTGCATCGTGAACGAGGATTTTGAAATTCGCTTTCCTCTACGCAATCGGACAAAGTCCGCTCGGCGCTTGAGGACCGTGACGCCTACGCTGACAGGCGTTTGCGACCCTTGGCGCGGCGAGCGTGGAGGACCTTACGGCCGCCAACAGTGCTCTTACGGGCAAAATAGCCGTGGCGGCGTTTGCGCTTCAGGTTACTGGGCTGGAATGTGCGTTTCATCGGGGACCACCGGCCGAAATCTTTTAAAGACCGCGCGAATAACCAGAAAGTTTCGCGTTGGTCAACGCATCAACGAGACAGAGATTGGAGAACTTTCATGGCGGACGCGAGCGGAACGATGACCAAGCCTGATGAAGCCTTGACCATCACGCAGACGATTGAAGCTGATGTTTGCGTTATCGGCGGGGGCTCGGGCGGGCTCGTCGCCGCTGGCGGCGCGGGATTGTCGGGGAAAAAGACCGTCCTTATCGAAGGCGATAAGATGGGTGGTGACTGCCTCAACTATGGCTGCGTGCCCTCCAAAACTCTGATCGCATCGGCCAAGGTCGCAGCGGCCATGCGCGACGCGGAGCGGTTTGGCATCAAGCCCGTCGATCCTGAGGTCGATTTCCTTCGTGTGATTGGCCGCGTGGCTGAGGTGATCAGTGACCTGGCGCATCACGACAGCCAAGAGCGCTTTGAACAGGAGTTCGGCAACATCGTCTTGCGTGACCGGGGCTATTTTGTTGGTCCGCGAGAGGTTTTTTCAGGCACCACCAAAGTGATCGCTAAGCATTTTGTTGTCGCCACCGGCTCGTCTGCCTTTGTGCCGCCGATCGAAGGTCTTTCTGATGTCGGCTATCTGACCAATGAAACAGTCTTTAGCCAGACCTTCCAGCCAAAGCACCTCCTGGTGCTTGGTGGTGGGCCGATCGGCTGTGAGATGGCGCAAGCACACCGGCTTCTTGGCTGCGAGGTGACTGTGATCGAAATGGGTAAGATCTTCGGCAAGGATGATCCCGAGTTGGTCGATGTCGTCCGTAAGCGATTGATCCGTGATGGTATCAATATCATGGAAGGGACCAAAGCGACCAAAGTCGAACAAAGCGGCAGCGACATCACTGTTACCGTTGAGACCGACGGTCAGGAACAGCAGATCACGGGCGACCAGTTGTTGGTCGCTGTGGGCCGGCAAGCCAATGTCAACGGGCTTGGCCTTGAAGCTGCAGGCATTCAGTACACGCCTCGCGGAATCAAAGTGGATAGGCGTTTGCGGACCACCAACCCCCGCGTTTACGGCGTGGGCGACGTCACGGGAGGCCGTCAGTTCACACATGTGGCCGGTTATCATGGCCGCGTCGCGCTCACCAACATCCTCCTCAAATTCCTGGGCGGAAAAAACGAAGAGGAGATGGCGCCTTGGGTGACCTACACCGAGCCCGAATTAGCCCATGTTGGTATGACCGAAGCCGAAGCGACGGCAAAAGGCATTTCTTATGAAGTTATCCGTGTACCCTTTATCGATAATGACCGCGCCAATGCAGAAGGGGAAACGGACGGTCTTTTGAAGGTGCTTGTCGGCAAAGGGGGTAAAATCCTTGGGGCTGATATCGTCGGTGACCATGCTGGTGAAATCATTCAGCAGTTCTGCCTCGCGATCGCCAATGGGCTTAAAATCTCCGCTTTCGATAAGATGATCGCGCCATATCCAACCCTCGGTGAGATCAGCAAAGCGGCTTATGATGAGTACAGCTTCAAGAAACTTTTCACACCTTTCAATAAAGCTGCGCTTAAGTTTCTTGCGATCTTTGACTGATGGGTGACGACGCCTCCTTTTTCAAACGCGCTTTCCAGGCCTTGCGCCATGACACGCGCAACCTGGAAGGAGGCATGGCTGTCATTCGCAGTTATTTGTTGCAGCAAAGCGATCCCGCAGCGGACCGGTACGCGCAATATCTTGATGACCGTATGACGGCCATCCTCGCCCTTGGCCGGCGGGCGGAATCGTTGGGGTATCCTCAGAAACCTGACATCAAGGACGTTTCGTTGCGCATGATCATCGATGAAGCGCTCAAACAACTTGGTGCTGCCCGGGCGAAGGTGTCCGCAGCCCGTGAGGATGCCGTGATCATGGCCGATGAGGGCATGGCGATATCCGCTTTGACGGAGCTGCTGCTGAATGCGGTGGAAGCGGGAAGCGAGGTGGACCTCTCCATCGTCCGAGAAACCGCATTTGTCGCTATCCACGTCAGCGACAACGGATCAGGCGTGCCCGAATTGGCCGAGTCCCATCTTTTCTCGCCTTTTAAGGGCGCGCGCCACCCCCGCGGTTCTGGCCTTGGATTGCCGTTGGCCCGTGCGCAAATGGATGCGCAAGGGGGCTCGTGCGATGTGCTGGAAACAGGACCCGAAGGCTCAACCTTCCGCCTGCGGTTTGTTCTTAAGACGGCGTGATGTCTGCTGGCCAGCGGCGATGGAACCAAAGCCATTGATCTGGGCGTGCTAAGATAAAGCTGCCCAGGATGTCATTGACCCGTTCAGTTAACGCCTCAACTGACTCCTTCGATGTGTCGATGGGCTGATGAACGGTCGCAACAAAGCGTGACCCAGGACGTCGGGTGATTTGGATCGGGATGATCGGAAGATTGTGTTTTTTGGCGAGACGAGCTGCAGCCGGCGCCGTCATTGCCGGATGGCCTAGAAGCGGCACCTCAATGCCATCATTGAGCTTTTGGTCGACCAGCATTTGAAGACAATATCCATCATTGAGCGCTTGAAGAAGCTGCCGTCCACCGCGCTTGCCCTTAGGGATTTGCAGTCGCCCAATATGCTCTGCACGAAGACCTATGATGTGCTCATCCACCAAGCGGTTGTTTGGCGCACGGTAAACCGTTGCTCCGTGAATTCCTGCCATTTTTAGCGTGATGCCAAGTGCTTCCCAATTGGCAAAATGGCCTGAAACGAAGACAGCTTGGGCTTTCCCTTGGGCATAGGGTTCCATGACCTCAAGGTTTTCGATCGTGATTCGATTGGGCAGTTCGCCAAGATGGGCATACTCCGCTGTGGTCCGGCCGAGGTTGTCCCAAATGTCTCTTAGAATTGCTGATCGTTCAGCACCGGTCATTTCAGGATAAATGAGCCTGAGATTGGCGTCGCCGCGTCGATGAACAACCGAAACGAAAGGCCCGATGTTACGCAACAACCGCCCCATGACATGAGCGGCTTGTTCAATCGACAGCAGCTTAAGCAGCTTAAGCGTGCCCAAGAAAAAGAAAGCTTCAATCCGCTTACCGATGGTCAGCTGACGGTTAGAGCGGGCCGCGGGAAGCTCAATGTCGGCATCCCACGCTTTGTTGGTCGGCACTGATGCGTCGCTCATAAAATCTCCTGGATGAGGCGGAGGATCGCATCCCCTCCGCGCCATCGCATCCTACCGGGAATAGGGGTGATGCCAGTTCTGTCTTGCGGTGCAAGTCGGACAAAGTCTTTTTCCGTCGTCACCAGCGCCGCCTTTTTTGCTTCAGCTTCAATCGTAAGGGCTTTGAGTTCACGACTCTTGAACGCGTGATGATCGGCAAAGGCACGGAATGCGGCGATATCAGCGCCTGCCGAACGAAGCGATGCTTCAAAGCGTTCGGGTCCGCCGATACCGCAAAAGGCGATCAGCGGTCCATGCGGAATGGTGGCGGCATCGATGCCAAACCACGCTTCGGCAACAGGGTGGTGACCAGCAAAGGCGCGAAGACTGTCGGGTGTTTTCTGGTCTTGATTGGCCAAGACGCTGATCACGGCGTGGGTGCGCGCACGTGCGGCCTCAGGGCGCTCTCGCAGCGGCCCGGCCGGGAACACCTCCTCGTTCCCAAAGAGGCTGTCCGCATCGACCAGCAAGAGCGAACGATCCTTGGCGAGGTGTGGGTTTTGAAGACCGTCATCCATAACAATGACGGAGGCCCCAGCGTCCGCAGCGGCCTTTGCCCCCAAAACGCGATCGCGGCTCACCCACACAGGGAAATCGCTGGCGAGCATTAGCGGTTCGTCACCCACATCCTTGGCAGCATGGTCGCTTGTGACCCGCACGGGTCCTTTCAAAGAGCCGCCATAGCCGCGCGTGAGGATATGGGGCCTATGCCCGGCTTGTTCCAACTCATTGGCCAGCATGCGGACAAAGGGTGTTTTCCCCACCCCGCCCATCGTGGCGTTCCCCACGCAAACCACCGGGCAAGAGGCGCGATAGGGTTTGGCCATGGCCAAGCGGCGTTGGACCTCGCCATGATAAAGAGCACCCAGAGGCGCGAGCAAACCGGCCCGCAAACTGGTCTTTGGTGCCGCTTGCCAAAAGCCCGGAGCCCGCAGGTTCATGGCGCGGCGACACCGCCGCGGGCAAGCACTGGTTCGAGCGTGACCAGGAGTGTGTCGAGGACCGTTTCCGCGCTTTTGTCCGCCCACGTCTTGGCTTGTTCCGACATTGCCCTTCTGGTGAGCGGATCATCGAGAAGACGACCAAGCGCCCCTGCAAGATCCCTTTCGTTCCTGACCAAGGCCGCACAGCCATTTTTGCGCATTTCTTTATAGGTATCAGCGAAGTTGAAAACGTGCTCGCCATGCATGATGGCGCAGCCAAGCCGTGCTGGCTCCAGCGGGTTGTGCCCACCGACCGGGATAAAGCTACCGCCCACAAACGCAATGTCGCTGGTGGAATAGAAGACTCCCAACTCGCCAAGAGTGTCAGCGAGATAGACTTGCGTGGCTGGCGTCACCGCGCCGCCTTGGGAACGACGCGCGGTGACAAAACCCATCTCTTCGCACAACGCTTCAATATCATCGGCTCGCTCGGGGTGGCGAGGGGCGATCATCAGAAGAGTATCCGGCGACGTGGCCAGGATCTCACGGTGCGCTGATAGGGTGATATGCTCCTCACCATCATGGGTGCTTGCCGCGAACCAACGCGGCCGCTCGCCAATGGCGTTGTTAAGCTGCGCAACGATCTCCTGGGAGGCAGGAAGCGGCTCGGCTGCGTGCTTGAGGTTGCCAAGAGTTTTCACATCACGGCCACTGAGCAAGCGAAAGCGCTCGGCGTTTTCCTCATTTTGGGCCACCATGACGTCGAACACGGAAAGGAGTTCCCGGGCAGCGCCAATACGGCCTTGCCAATTGTGGAAGCTCTTCGGTGACATCCGTCCATTGATCAGGGCCATGGGTATCTCTCGGCGTTCGCATTCCCCCAGAATGACCGGCCAGAGCTCGGATTCCACAAAAAACGCCGCGTCGGGTTGCCAGTGGTTCAAAAATTCCCGCACGAAGTGCTTTTGATCCATCGGTATATATTGATGGGTGGCAGAATCGGGCAGCCGCTTTGCCATGAGAGCTGCCGACGTGACCGTTCCTGTGGTGACCAAGAACCGCAAGTCTTGGTGGCGTGACGCCAGGGCTTCGATCAAGGGAAGGATCGAAAGGCTCTCGCCGACGGAGGCGCCATGCATCCACAGAAGTGGCCCCTCTGGACGCGGTACAGCGCTTTTGCCGCGGCGTTCATCAAGACGCGCGGGGTCTTCTTTGCCGCGTTTCACCCGTCGTTGGAGAGCGACATTGGCAACCGGTCGTAAGAACCCCGTTGCGGCGCGGTAAGTCTTGAGGGACCACGCTCTTTTTTCGCCCATGGAAGGCTCCATTAATCGATACGCACGACAGAATGCTTCCCGCAGCACCCCAAGATCCGGCAATCAACTGTTTGCCGCCGTTCAGCGCGGTCTATAGACCCACCCTTCGCTGCTTGGCAAAGGAAGCTATGGTTCCCCCCACACGTTCAGCCCTGTTGAGGATCTGGAAGGAGCACTTGGCCCGCTACACGGGAAGGCTCTTGCTTGCGCTTGTCTTTATGAGCGGCCTCGCGGCGGCTGAGGTGGGGTTCGTCCTCGTGACCGAATGGATCTTTGCGGGCCTTGAGCCTGACCGCAGCACACGCTTTGAGAACGTAACGAGCCGGGATGTCATTGTGTGGGGTCCTTTGTTGGTGGTTGCGCTGGCGATGGCGCAGGCGGGTTTTTTCTATCTGCAAGCGATCACGGCCCAGGGCGTGGGCGCATCTGTTCTGCGTGACGTGCAAGGACGAATGTACGGCGCGATCGTTCGTTATGATGTGATGCAGCTGAAGGGGCGGGGCCGCGACGGTGAGAACCGTCTTGGTGGGCTCGTCTCTCGCTTCACCAATGATATGAATGTTCTCAACGATTCGCTGCGCCGCGTTCCCAATGCCGCGCGTGACGTTGTGCGGCTGTTGGGATTTGTGACGGTCCTTCTGTTTCTCGATCCGATTTTGTTTGGCTGTGTGCTGCTGATCTATCCGCTGATCGGCTTGCCGATCACCATTATCGGACAAGCCATTCGTCGTCTGGCCCGCCGGGTGCAAAGCCAGATAGGCGATATCACTGGTCTTTTAACCGAGAGTCTTTCCGGCCAGGAGATGGTCAAGAGTTATCAATTGGAAACAACAGAGAGCGATCGTTTGGGCGCCGCCTTTGAGGAACGAAGGCGCCTGGTGATGCGTCTTATCCGTCTGCGTGCGGCCAATGAACCGATCATCACGGTCATTGGTGCACTGTCGATTGCTTTCATTATCGCCGTCGCTGCCTTTCGAATCGATCGTGGCCTCTTAACCGGTCCTGAGCTTGTGGCGTTTTTGGTGGCGATGGCGCTCTTATCGCAACCGGCGCGGGGGCTTGGTACCCTCAACGCCGTTCTGCAAGAGGGCCTTGCGGCGCTTGAGCGTGTCTTTGGTGTGGTTGATGATCTTCCCTCGATCACCAGCCCCGATGATCCAAAGCCGTTATCGTTTGAACAAGCGCGGGCACCAAGCATTTCCTTCAACAACGTCGTTTTTGCCTATGAGCGTGAAACGCCCATCTTGAATGGCTTTACCCTCGACGTTCCTCCAGGGACGACGGCGGCTCTTGTTGGACCATCAGGGGCAGGAAAGTCGACCGTGTTCGGCCTATTGCCCAGGTTTTATGATCTCGATCGTGGCTCCATTTCGATTGATCAGACGTCAATCGGTGATGTCGCTCTTCGCGACTTGCGTCAGGCCATCAGTGTGGTGAGCCAGACGCCGGTCCTATTTAATTTGACCGTGGCCGACAATATCCGCATGGGGCGCCTTGATGCCACAGACGCGGAGGTCGAAGCGGCAGCGAAGGCGGCAGCAGCCGATCGTTTCATCATGCGTCTTCCATCTGGGTACGACACACGCGTGGGAGAGGGCGGCAACGCCCTTTCGGGCGGCGAGCGTCAGCGTGTGGCGCTCGCCCGTGCTTTTTTAAAGGACGCGCCGATACTGCTTCTTGATGAGGCCACATCAGCGCTTGATGCCGAAAGCGAAAGACTCATCGAGGATGCAATGCTCCGTCTTCGGAAAGGCCGTACCACGCTTATCATTGCTCACCGCCTGTCCACCATCCGTGACGCAGACATCATTGCAGTGATGGATGGAGGAGCTGTCATCGAGCAGGGCACCCATGAGGAGCTTTTGTCCCGAGATGGCCTTTATGCACGTCTGGTGGCGCTACAAGATCGACAGGCGGAGCCTGCATGACCCCATTTCAAATTGGTCTTTTGCTGGCGATTTGTGTCGCATGGGGCATCCATATGGCGGTCATCAAGGTGGCGATGGATCTCATTAGTCCACTGACATACGTCTCCACCCGCATGGCCATTATTGCCGTAATTTTGTCTCCTTTGCTGCGTTGGTACCCCGGCCAGATGCTCCGTATTGCGATTGCAGGGGTTTGTTTTGGTGGCCTCAATTATGCCTTCATGTTCACAGGGATCATGCTCACCAACGCGTCGATTGGTTCGGTTGTTGCCGAAAGCTATGTGGTGATTGCGACGATTTTTGGCGTGGTCTTCTTGGGTGAGCGGGTCGGTTGGCGGCGCTGTATGGGAATCGCGTCTGCGATCATCGGTGTGTTGATTATCGCAACGGCAGAAGGTGACCTTGTCGACGGTCGCAATCTGCCTCTGGGTGCGTTCTTTATCGTTTTGGGCACGACGGCTGAGGCAACGGGGGCAATTTTTGTCAAAAAGATTAACGGTGTGAAGCCACTCGCGCTCCTGGGTTGGTTCGCGATCTTTGGCTTTTGCCTCACCTTTGTGCTCGCGGCTGTTATCGACCAAGATCATTTTGCTTGGCTCACAGATGGATCTGCGATGTCGGTCGGGTTTGCGACGCTCTACTCTGTCTTTGTTGCATCCATCTTTGGCCACGCCAGCTATTACTATTTGCTGCAGCGTGTCCCGCTGAGTGTTGTTGCGCCGTCGGGGCTCTTGATCACGCTGTTCGCTGTCCTTGCTGGGGTGTTTTGGCTCGGTGAACACTTAACCTTCCGTGTCGTTCTCGGTGCACTTATGGTCTTAAGCGGGGTTGCCGTTGTGCTCTTTCGCTCGCCGCAGCCGGATCGAAAGCAGGTGCTTGCTGCGACTGTGGTGCGTGCTGACGACCAGGTCGAGGCGCCATGATCGCAGGTCTTCTGCATACGCCTTCTCCTAATCATGGAGATCGAAAGGGTTTGCCGGTTTCACTCTTGGTGCTTCATTACACCGGCATGAAGACCGGGAAAGAAGCGCTTGAGCGGCTTTGTGACCCCGACGCTGGTGTGTCTGCTCATTACCTTCTCGAGGAGGATGGGCGGGCATTTCAACTGGTTCCGGAGGAGAGGCGCGCGTGGCATGCCGGTGTTTCTTTTTGGGCGGGTGAGACCGATATCAATTCCATCTCGATCGGGATCGAGATCGTTAATCCTGGGCACGAGCATGGCTATCGCCCATTTCCTCAGGCGCAGATTGACGCCTTGGTTCCTTTGGTGCGCGGCATTTGCGTAAGGCATGCGATTGCGACCGACCGGGTGGTCGGGCATAGTGACGTTGCGCCTGACCGAAAAGAAGACCCAGGTGAGCTCTTTCCTTGGAAGCGGTTATCCGACGAAGGTCTTGCCCTTGCTCCGTGGTCGGGTGAAATCGAACAAACACCTTGGCCCGTGGAAGGCACCGCTGCGGCATTGTCCAAGATGGGGTACGGCGTGGACGTTTTTGGTCTCGATGCTTGTGTCACTGCCTTTCAACGGCGATTTTGTCCGCCTGCGCTCGGGCAAGGGATTGATGCACAAACCCTCGCCGCAATTGGCGAAATTGCGGGCCGCTAGCTGAAAATCCCCATACGGAATACGGCCCATCCTATAATGACCAGAAAGATCGCAAAGCCAATCATGCTCGAACTTTTATTCATACACTGTCTTTCTCTTGTGGTCCGTCCCTGAATCAAACCCCATCAGATGGATGATTGATCGGCAAATGGGTGGGGCATGGGAAGAAAAGTCCTTCGCCTCAATTGACGCAGGATAAGGTAAAGGAGGAGCCCAAACGGCCCCGCCATGAAGGTGAAAAACAACGGCACGATAATCAGAAGATGCGGGACGCGCGAAACCCGTGCATCACGGACGATCCATGCACCGACGAAAAGGTCAAACGCCAAAACATGGGCCCAACCGATCAGCGCGGCCCAAGGATTGGTGAAAAGCGCCATGACACTGGCCAGCGATGAGAAACTCTCGCCATCAAACCCATTGCCCTCCGCGAAGAGCTTGATGAGCCCGGCGGCATAAACGCCGCACAGCAACGGAACGATCGTGCCAAAAGCAAGCGCCTGCGGCCCACCCCAACGCGGCAAAAAAAGTGGCACGATGACCAACACCAACCACGCTGGCAAAACCATCATGTTGATGATTGAAAAAACAGAATCCGGTGCCATCGCGCCCTCCCGACTATCATCGAGGGCGTTTTATCACAGTTTTCCGCCGCGGTCTTGGATGCGGCGCGGCAAGACCCATAGGCGCGCTCCTACGCCTATTTGTCCTCCTGACTGGGCAGGAAACGCCGAAGGAACACCAGCAGTGCCAAAAGGACGAACCAAAACTTTTTCAAAAGGATGAGCGCATCTGCGAGTAGCCCCCCGGCGGCAGCTTTACCGAATGTCATACCAGCCGTCGCCGCTCATACACCTCAGGCGTCAACGGCAGCAACCTTATCGCCCTCAGTCACGTCAGCATACCGCTGATCGGTGACCGGAGCATGTTCGTTGTTTACCGTCTCCAACTCAGCTTTCAGCGCGTCTGCCGTGATATCGCTGCGTGCGGGGATCAGCCAGATGGTGACGTACCCCTGACGGTCAAAGCGCATGGCTTTCACATAGATCATCGGGCTGCCCCTCGTTGACCGGGCCCTTGAGCCCGTCGTACCCCGCGTTGAGACCGATGAAGGGTTCCGGGAGGCCGTCCATCATGACGAGGCCATTCTCGTTGGCCTCCCATGCTTCGTCTGCAGCCGGCGGCGCGGCCGGTTCATCTTGGGCCGACGCGGATCAGTTATCGAGGAAGCTTCTGAGTTTCCTTGAGCGGCTGGGGTGTTTCAGCTTCCGGAGGGCCTTGGCTTCGATTTGGCGGATCCGTTCGCGGGTCACCGAGAACTGTTGGCCGACCTCTTCAAGCGTGTGATCCGTGTTCATACCAATGCCAAAGCGCATCCGCAGGACGCGCTCTTCCCGCGGGGTCAGGGAGGCAAGGACGCGGGTCGTGGTCTCACGCAGGTTCGACTGAATGGCCGCATCGATCGGCAGGATCGCGTTCTTGTCCTCGATGA
>JBCCBY010000014.1:0-20763 GCA_039033795.1 Pseudomonadota bacterium
ATTCGCGCCGATCGATTTTCTTCGCCAGGCGATCCGCGGTCGCCCTAGCTAAGAGCGCGCTCCAACGCTTTGACAAACAACGTGGGCATGGCGCCTTGCGCCTCGTCAACGGCAACCCACTCGCCCGGGGTAAGAGGCGCACCGGACAGATAAACGTCGATCGCAAGCTCTCGATGGGTCAGCGTATGATGAACCGTCCCTTTAAGCTGACAGTCTTCGATGGCGACATCCATCGCGACGGAGCCGTCCCAGCCATCGCCTGGCAATCCCAGCATCGCGCCAAAGAGCCCGTCCTTTGGTCGCCGAACACAGAGGACATGACCCGCCTTGTTTTGCGCCACAAAAACCCGTCCTGACACGGTCTTTTTTGCCTTTTTGGGTGCCTTCACGGGCAGTCTGTCTGCTATCCCTAACGCCTGAGCGTCGCAGTCCTCACGGACTGGGCACAAAAGACAATCCGGATTTTTGGGTCGACAAATCCGTGCACCGAGGTCCATCAATGCTTGTGCATAATCACCCGGCCGATCCCATGACATGAGGCTCTCCGCCAGCTTCTTGATCGCCTTTTTGCCCTTAGGCAGCGGTTCGTCGATCGCGCCGATCCGCGCCATGACCCGCTCAATATTGCCATCGACGACAACAGCGGGCTCGCCATGGGCAATCGCGGTGATCGCAGCGCCGGTGTAATCACCGATCCCGGGCAGGGTTTTAAGCGCCGCCTCGCCTTCGGGAAAGGCGCCTTGATGCTCCCCGACCACGGCCTGCGCGCAGGCATGAAGCGCCCGCGCGCGGCGATAATAGCCAAGTCCCGCCCACGCGTCGGTCACCGCCCCCTCGTCTGCCGCTGCGAGCACTTCCAATGTGGGAAACTTTTTGAGAAAGGCCGGGTACCGCTTTTCGACCACATGGGTGGTGGTCTGCTGGAGCATCACTTCAGACACCAGCACTTCATAGGCTGAGGCGCGGCGGGCTTCACCAGGGGGAACGCGCCAGGGAAAGCGGCGCGCCTCGCGGTCATACCAGGCGAGCATCGCGCGGGAGAACGCATCGTGGTGCGGCTTGTGTTGCGGCGGGGTGTCGACCATTCTTCGCGTTATGCCGAGAGTTGCTCCGCCAAGCCAAGCGTCAGACCTTCGCACCAAACCCGTGCGCAAGGCCGCTCCTTCCGTGGGGCGCTCGCTTGGCCCCCATATCGCACGCCTCGCGGCGGCATCGGGCGCGATGGACCCGCGGCTCGCCTCCGAATGGCCATCCATCGCCGGGCCTGAGCTTGCCGCGCTTTGCCGACCAGTTCGGATCATCAATCGCGGGCGCAGCCAAGCCCTTGAGGTCGCTGTTAAGAGCGGAGCAGCGGCCATGAAAATTCAGTATGCTCAAGAGGCATTGCTCGGGCGCATCCGTCATCAATTGGGGCTCCCGCGGCTCCAACGGATCGTCTTTCGTGAGGGCAAAGACGCTCGAAATTGGCAGACTCGCAGGCTTTCAGCGCCGCAACCAAGCACCGATCAAGAGCGCCGGTTAAGCAGTGATCTGAAAGCTGCACTCGATTCGATGCGGCACAGCATGACCACCAAAGAGGAGTAGGCGCAGCACAGCTCCTGGGTTAGGAGAGCGGCATGATCAAGACCAACACGCGCCTCACCCTTTTCTTCTTGTGCCTCTTTGCGCTCGCCGCTTGCGGACAGTCCGCGACCGAAACCGCTGAGCCAGCGGATCCTGCACCAGAAACGCCCGCTCCAACTGAAACCGCTGAAGCCGAAGCGGTGCCCGAGCTTCTGCCCGCTCCTGAAGGCAGCCGCGCGGCAGAAAATATGGTGATCGGCAGCCAGGACGCGCCCCTAACCATCATCGAATATGCGTCCGTGACATGCGGCGGCTGCGCCAATTTCCACGCCAATCTGTTCCCAGCGATCAAAGAACAATTCATCGATACAGGGCTCGTTCGCTTTGAGTATCGAGAGTTTCCAACCCCGCCTGTGCGGCTTTCCCAGGCTGGATTTATCGTTGCCCGCTGCGCGGCAACAACATCGGGTCCTGAGGGCTATTACGCTGTTGTCGATGCGCTTTACAAAACCCAGCGCACATGGATTTACAGCCAAGAGCCGGGAACAGAGCTGAGAAATTTGGCGGCACAAGTCGGCATTGGCGGTAGCGATTTTGATGACTGCTTCGCTCGCGAAGACATCCGAAACGTGCTGGTCGCGTCGATCGAGTCGGGCCGTGACCTTGGTGTCGATTCCACACCAACCCTGGTCATTGATGGCAAGATTTTCGATTATGGTCGCACCCAGGACGAAATGATCGAGCGCATCGCCGCCGAGGTTGAAAAGCGCAGCTAGCCGTCGAATCGTATAGGTTAACGCCGAGCTGCGCAGTCCGTGCGCGCCGATGGGACGAACCTGATGCGCTTTGAACGCCTCCGCCTTTGCGGCTTTAAATCCTTCGTTGAGCCGGTGGATATCGACATCAAACCGGGCCTAACCGGTGTTGTCGGCCCCAATGGCTGCGGCAAGTCGAACCTCGTTGAGGGGCTTCGTTGGTTGATGGGGGCGAACAGCGCCAAGGCCATGCGCGCCTCGGGCATGGACGAGGTGATCTTTGCCGGAACGTCGGGTGGACGCCCCGCTCGCAGCTGGGCAGAAGTCACCCTTGAGATCGATAACACCGAGCGGCGCGCCCCTGCTGCGTTCAACGATTCCGATACGCTGACAGTCACCCGCCGGGTTATGCGGCGTGCGGACGGATCGATCTCGGCTTATTCGATTAATGGCAAGGAAGTGAGAGCGCGCGATGTCCAGATGTTGTTTGCTGATGCATCCACCGGGGCAACATCACCCTCTCTCGTCAGGCAAGGGCAGATCGCCCAACTGATTTCCGCCAAACCCACGGACCGGCGCCGGTTCTTAGAGGAAGCGGCGGGCGTCACGGGACTCTCTGCGCGGCGGCACGAGGCGCAGTTGCGTCTCAAGGCGGCAGCGGACAATCTAGAACGGCTCGATGATGTCATTGGCGAACTTGATCTGCAAAGCGATCAATTGGCGCGACAAGCGCGCAAAGCGACCCGCTACAAAGAAATCAGTGACGAGATTAAAGAGGCTGACCGCGCATTAACGGCGAGCCGTGTCCGGGATGCCGTGATTGCCTACACCACGCTTCAGCGGCGAAGCGACGAACAAACCCTCATCGTTGCAGAGGCAACCGAAACCGCAGCGCGGGCGGATCGCAAAGCCTCCGCCATGATCGACAAGCTTGAAGACGCCCGCGCAACCGAGCGAGAGGCAGCCCAAGCCATGGCCGAGGCCGAAGCCGATTTGAAGGCGTTTGAAAGCGCAGCAACGTGCGGCGCGAGGCGGCGGAAGAACGACAGCGAACCCTCGAACGATGCAGCGCCGATGAGAGCCGCGAGACCAGTTTACTCACGGAAGCGGACGAAGCGATTGCCACCGCGAAGGCTCGCATTGAACAACTCGAAAACGATATCGCAGCGGAGACCTCAAGACGGTCTGACCTTGAGCAAAAGGCGCTGGAGGCTGATGCTGCGCTCACCGAGGCCGAAAAGACTTTTGAAGCTCGGCAGCGGGAGCTGGCAGAAGCAGAAGCAGAGGCACGCACTGCCCAGCGCGATCAAGCGAAGGCTGAACAGTCGGTGCAGGAGCTCCGCCTTGAAAAGCAACGACTGGACGCAAAATCAGCTGATCTGCCTTTTATTCTTGATGCGGATATCAGCGCGGCTCTTCAGCTTGTTGAGGAGACGGCCGCTGTTCGGCAGCAAGCTGAAGATCACCTAAAG
This sequence comes from Pseudomonadota bacterium, assembly GCA_039033795.1. Taxonomy (GTDB): domain Bacteria; phylum Pseudomonadota; class Alphaproteobacteria; order Caulobacterales; family Parvularculaceae; genus Parvularcula. The sequence continues at coordinate 3,791 of JBCCBY010000014.1, forward strand.
CGCCAGGAAAGCGACGCTGATGCGCAGCGCGAAACCATGCGTGTCGCGCAAGACGCGCAGCGCGAGGCCAAGGAGCGCCTCTCTCTTCTCGATCGGGAAGCGGCGGTTTTGGCTCCGCTGGTCCCTGACACCAAGAGCAACGGTTCGGCCGGCGCCTTGCTGGGGAACCTGAAGGCACCGGAAAGCCTCCAGAAGGCTTTGGCATCGGCACTTGGTGCTGGTCTGCACGCCGCGTTAGGAGAAGGCGGCGATCGCAGCTGGACAGACTTGGGCGCGTCGCCAATCGCCTTGCCGCCTTTACCTGAAGGCGCGGAAGCCCTGTCGTCTCTCATCTATGCACCGACGGCGCTCACACGGCGGCTCGCATCGATTGGTGTGATTGATGGTCAGCCTGGTGACGATCAGCTCAACGAGCTTCATTCCGGTCAGATGCTGGTCAACCGTGAAGGACACGTCTGGCGCTGGGACGGCTTCCGCAGCACAGGCGAAGCGGACGCTCATCTTCATGAATTGCTTGCCGCTTCGGCACGGCTCAGCACGCTTGAACAAGAGCGTGCAGAAGCATCCAGCGCAGCAGCCCGTGCCACCCTGGTTGTGGAAACAGGACGCGCCTCTCTCGAGATCGCGGACGAGATTTTAGCGAAAGCTCACGATGACGCGGCAAACGCACGCTCAGCACACGAACAAGCTATAGCCAGTGCAGAGGCCATCACACGAGAAGCAGAAACCAACAAACTCCGCCGCGAGAATGTTGAGGAACAACTTGCCGCGAACGCCCACGCACGCGCTGAAGCCGAAGCGATCCTCGCCAACCTCCCGCAAACCGAGAATGTGAGCGCTCAGAAAAAGCGTGCACTTGAGATGGCACGAGACGCCCGCGATGAAGCAAGACGGCAGTCGGGACGCGCCCGTGGTCAAGCGGCTGATCATCGCCGGGCATCAGCGGAACGCCGTGATGTGCTGCGTCAAAGCAATGACACGATTAAGGCGTGGAATGACCGGCGAACCGCGGCATCCTCTCGTCTCGAAGAGCTACAACGCGAGCGCCAACGTCTTGAGGCTGATCAACGCGCAGCCGGGGCTGATCAAGACAGCGAGGTCGCCCGGCTCGCTGACCTCACCACCATTGCCGATGGACACAAAGAGCTGTGGAACCAATCCCAAGCCTCGGTGGCGAATTTCCAAGAGCAAATGAACACCGCTGATCGCGATCGGCGCGAGGCGGAGGCAAAAGCGAGTGCCGCGCGCGAGGCCGCCGCTGAAATCATGGCTGAGCTACGCGGCGCCCAGGGCAAGCTTGAGGACGCTCAGCTTGAGGCCGGGGTCAAAGAAGAAGAAGCCATCGCCTCGGTGAACGCCGACACCGCAGCAGCATCAGCTGACGACTTATTGCGTAAGCTTGCTAAGCTTGAAAGGGAACGCGAGAATATTGGCGCTGTGAACCTTCTGGCTGCGGAAGAAAAAGAACAAGTCGATGAGCGCCTCTCGACCATGCGTCGCGAGCGTGGCGATTGCGATGATGCCGCCAATCAGCTGCGAAACGCCGTCAATTCGATCAATCGCGAGGGGCGACAAAGACTTCTTGCTGCCTTTGACACCGTTAACGGACATTTCCGCGACCTCTTCACGAGCCTTTTCGGAGGCGGTGAAGCCCAGTTGCGCTTTGTCGACAGTGATGATCCGCTTGCTGCTGGTCTGGAGATCTTTGCGTGCCCGCCGGGCAAAAAACTCCAATCCTTGAGTCTAATGTCAGGCGGGGAGCAAGCGCTCACGGCCACGGCACTGATTTTCGCTGCTTTTAAGACAAACCCCGCCCCTATCTGTGTGCTCGACGAGGTGGATGCCCCACTCGACGACGCCAATGTTGAGCGTTTCTGTAACCTCTTAGCACTGATGGCTTCGTCAAGCTCCACCCGTTTCTTGGTTGTCACCCACCATCCACTGACGATGTCGCGCATGGATCGGCTCTATGGTGTCACGATGATGGAACGCGGCGTGAGCCAGCTCTTCAGCCTTGATTTGGAGTCAGCCCGTCGCCTGGCGGCTTAAGACCGTATTGAGCAATCCTTGAAGAACATCAGGATCTTGGGGCGCATCCATCTGGAGCCAGGCTTCTTCGAAGGCGCGCAGGATAGCACCGACTTGTTCGCCGGGGGGAATGCCGCCCTTCACAAGATCCTTTCCCGAAAGCGGCAAAACCGGTGCTTCGGTGGTCCGCACTTGGTCAGCAATCGACTGATCAAAGGTTTTTCCTCGCGCGCTCGCCAATTCGAGCGCATCAAGAGCAGTGTCGCGACCAAAGCGATAGAGAAGCTGAACAGCGGTGGCCCCTCGCGCAACGCTGTCCACTGCTTTTTCCAATGATCGGTACCCGTTCAGAAAATCCAACGACGGTTTAAACGCGGCACGAAGATCTGTATTCGTCAGTTGCGGCCAGAGTGCCGCAATACCCAACACAACCGACATAGGCTTGCGCTTGTGGACATGCGCAAATGCTTTGAGATCCGGCTCTTGATCGACGATAAAGCGGAGGACACCCGCCCGCGCAGCTGCACCAAGCGCCATCGGCGCGCCCGCTGCAGGCAGCAATCGAGAAAACTCTGACCAAATACGTTCCTTTGACAACAGATCAATAAGAGACGTCTCTTCGGCAATCGCGGAAAGCGCTTGATCGTCAAAACGCTCTCCAAAGCGCGCAGAGAAACGAAAAAATCGCAAGATCCGCAGCGCATCTTCTCGGATCCGGTCGCGAGCAATGCCGATGAAACGTACGCGTTGTTCTTTTAAATCTTCAAGGCCCGACGTTGGGTCCCAAACGCTTCCGTGCCTGTCAGCATAAAGTGCATTGATCGTAAAATCGCGGCGTCGCCAGTCCAGATCCCAGTCACGGGTAAAGGCGACCGCCGCATGACGACCATCTGTTTCCACATCACTTCGTAGACTGGTGCATTCACAAACAAGGCCGCCTATGACAGCCGTCAAGGTTCCATGCTTCGCGCCTGTCGCCACCCATCGGATCCCGGCCCGCTCAAACGCGACGCTCATCTCCTCGGGATTGAGCGTTGTCGCAATATCAATATCGATGTCCTTTTGCTCAAGCGGTTGGAGGCCCAAAAGACTATCGCGAACACAGCCGCCGACAAGCCGAGCCTCTCCGTCCGTATGAAGAGCAGAAAAGACTGCCTGCAGCCTCGAATCGCTGAGCCATCCAAACTTATCCTCGGTTGTCATAATGGAAGACCTCGGAAAATGTCCGAAGGATACCAGCTGTCAGCCCCCAGATGTTCCGCCTCACCCCGCCTGTATCGTAGACCGGTACCGCGTACATATCGTAGGGGACTTCGTCGAAGATCCTTTGCTCAACCACATGATTACCGCGGTCGAGGACCGCGGCCAGGGGCACCTCGAAAGCTTCTGATACCTCGCGTGGGCAGGGTTCGACAGTGGCGCCAGGATCGATCACGCCGATCACCGGTGTGACAACATAGCCAAGCCCCCCATAGTGGGGACCCAGACTTCCAAGCACCTCAATCGCCGAAGGGCCAAGGCCAACCTCTTCTTCAGCCTCCCGCAACGCCGTCCCGATGTCACCATCGTCCTGGTCTTTCGGTGTCCCGCCCGGAAGGCTGATCTGCCCCGCATGGGAGGGCATTGTTGGTGCCCGGACCGTCAACACAACAGTGGGATCAGCACCCCCTCTGACGCCAATGAGCACCGCGGCGGGACGGGGCGCTTTGGGCGGGGAGGTTAAAATTGGTGCGTGGGCCAATTGCGGATTGAGTTCTTGAAAAAGAAAACGCTCCCGCTTGGCTTCAGGCATCGCAAGGCCCTGGGTGATTTGATCCTGCCACTGATTCATGTGTTGCTCGATGCGATCGGAAGGGCAAACTGGGCGCCCGCGCTTTCGATCACCACCGCCTCATCACCGTCTTCGGCGTCGGTTTCATCGATCAAACGGTAGTAAGCAGCTCGGCTCAAACGCGCGTCGAGCCCACCGCGCACGTGAAGATAGGGGGCGTCGTGACCGAGTGTTCCGCTGCGACGAAGCTCAATCGGGTGCTCCTTGGACAAAAGAACATGGTCACCAACATTGGTCACAAAGACGAGGCCGTTGTCCCGGCGATCGAAATCAACGGCAACAAATGGTGCATCCTCGACCTGAATGGTGACCTTCTCCGCCGGGGTCACCAGCACATACCCATCCGCGTCACGGCGAAGAATTCGAGAGAACAAGCGGACCAGTTGCGGGCGAGTCATGGGTGTGCCCTCATGCCACCAAGACCCGTCATCCTTGATCACCAGGTCCATCGAGCCGCAATGAGTCGGATGCCAAGTCTCCACCTGAAGCGGTTGATCGCCGCCGGCGTCACTCAACGAAGCAGCAAGGCGGCTGAGATCGGTCACGCGTTAGAAATGGAAGGGCCCGACGTTGCGGTCAAGCAAAGCCGAGCCCCTCAAGGAAAAGTAGGACGAAGAGCCGCTTAAAAGTCTTCGCAGGGCAAGCAGCGGATATAGACCCCATTGGGATCGTCGTGGGTGACCTCGATCATCAGCTCGCGATGCGCAACTTGCGCTGCTCGACCGACAGAGGTTTGTTCAAGTTTCCCAAGCCCCAGCACATCGGTCGGTAGCGCCGCGCGCAGGGCTGTGTCCGCGCCAAAACTCTCCAGGAAAAGCTCAAATTGCGACTTCTCGCGGGAGGCGCCGACGACGTCAAAGTCCTCAAGGCCAGCCAGTTCTGCTGCCGCATCAACGGCGTCGTCGAGGCCACCGATCTCATCGACAAGCCCGAGCTCCAACGCCTGCGTGCCAATCCACACGCGGCCCTGGCCACGCTCGTTGACCTCCTCGGGGGTGAGCGTGCCCCGGCCTTCCGACACCGTCTGGAGAAAGTCACGATAGGCTTCCTCAACGCTGTACTGCACAATCTCGGAAAAACTCTCCGGCAAGCCGCCAATACCAGCCGCATCAAGAGCGGAAAGCGGTGTTGTCCCCACGCCGTCGACACTGACGCCATACCGATCCGCTAAGTTCTCAAAGGTCGGGATAAAGGAATAGACCCCAATTGAACCGGTGATCGTGGTTTCCGCGGCGAAGATTTTATCGGCCGGCGCGGAAATCCAGTAGCCTCCTGATGCTGCGAAGGAGCTCATGGAGGCGACCAGGGGTTTGCCTGCTTCTTTCAGCGCGACCAGCTCCTCATGCATCAGCTGCGCTGCAAAAAGAGCACCTCCCGGCGAATCGACCCGCAACACCACGGCGGCAACATCATCGTCTTCGCGTGCCTGGCGGATCCGTTTGGCAATAACCTCGCCTGATGCGTTGGCCAGATCATTGTCACCCATCACGATTGCCCCTTCGACAGGGATCACCATGACATTGGCAACATCGCTGCGATCAATGGGTTCATCGATTCCCGAGCGATAGGTGTCGAGATCAACGACGTTCAGCTCGCCCTCGCTGTTCTCTCCCACCAAATCGACCAAGAAGGCCCGGCGCTCAACACGCGAGCCGATTTCGTCGATATAGCCGCTTTCCAAAGCAGTCAGTGCCAAGTCACCGCGCGCGGCCCGCACAAATTCTGGCAGTTGATCGGAAAAACCTTGTGTCGCGCCATCGCCGAGCCCGCGGTTCTCATCGATGCGAGAGGCCACGGAGTCCCACATCACGCTGAGATAGGCCAAGTTGGCTTCTTTCGCCTCCGGCGACATGTCATCGCGGAAGTATGGCTCGAGCGCCGACTTAAAGCTGCCAGCGCGAAAGACGTTCCGGGTCACGTCGAGATTGTCCAACAAGCTCGCGTAATAAGTCCGATAGCGGCCAAAGCCTGGGAAAATAACGGCGCCGTAGTCATGCATCAGCACTTGATCAGCCTCGGAGGCAACCAGGTACTGGGCTTGTCCATAAAAATCGCCAACCGCGACCACCTCTTTTCCGCTTTCGCGGAACGTCTCGACCGCGTCGGCGAGAAGGTGCGCCTTGGAGAGGTAGCTGGAGGGGATAATCAACCGATCAAGATCAAGAACCATCGATTGAATTCGGTCGTCCTCGGCAGCTTCTTCAATAACTTGAACAAGCTTGTGGACGCTGACTTTGCCGTCATTCCCCCCGCCGAAAATCTCGCCGATCGCCTGATCAAAAGGATCCTGCACAGGCTCGGTCTCGGCCAAGAGGCCTTGGGGGTTGAAAAGCAAAGAAGCGCCCGACGGAATTTTGACCGATGGCCCCTCTCTTCCGTTTGAGACCTCAGACGATGACAACGCGCCAAAGACGGAAATCACCACGGTGAATAGGATGATGAAAAGGAAGGCCTGTATAAGCAACGCGCCGCCGATGAGAACCTTCGCAAACCCTCGGAAAAACGACCACACCGTCATACGCGAGCCAGGCTCCGCGCTGTTATGATTGCTCAAAATTATACCTCCCAGACCAGAAAATGCAGTCCGCACAATCGCACGAACACTGTTCGTTTATCGATAAATAATCAATCAAAACCCCAACGCGAGGGTAAAATGCGCATTTTCGATTGCCAATTCGCCATTTGCCCACGCTTTCAACGCATCCTAGCCAAGATCATCTAGGTTTGGGAGGACTTCTCTGTGGCGAATGACGATTTATCGGCCTTGGCGGCGTTTGATGCCCTCAGCATTCGCCTCGATAAAGCGCGTAAGGCCTTGGCGGACGTGGTCTTTGGGCAGGACGCGGTGATCGACGAGGTCATCATCACGCTTCTTTGCCGCGGCCATGGTTTGCTGGTGGGGACACCGGGCTTGGCCAAGACGCGGCTGGTGAAGGCGGCGGGTGTCGTCTTGGGGCTGTCCGCCAAGCGGGTGCAATTTACCCCTGACCTTATGCCGTCTGATATTCTGGGGTCAGAGGTGCTTGATGAGGACGCCGATGGGCGACGGCAATTCCGTTTCATCGAAGGACCGATTTTCTCGCAGCTGTTGATGGCGGATGAAATCAATCGCGCAAGCCCGCGCACTCAATCGGCATTGCTTGAGGCCATGCAAGAGCAACAGGTGACGATTGGCGGCGAGCTGCGCCCTCTGCCCGCACCCTTTCATGTGCTCGCGACACAAAACCCCATCGAACAGGAAGGCACCTATCCCCTTCCCGAGGCGCAGCTCGATCGCTTTTTGATGCAGGTCAATGTCGATCAGCCAAGCCGAGAAGCAGAGCGCGCTATGCTCCGTGCGACGACCTTTGAGCGAACAGACGAGCCTGAACAGGTGTTCACGCCCGGTCTTTTGCAAGAGGCCCAGCACCTGGTGCGCCGTATGCCGATCGCCGATACGCTGATCGAAACGGTGCTCGAGCTCGTGCGCACAGCGCGGCCCGGCGGACGGTTCGCCGCGTATTTGCGCTGGGGGCCTGGCCCTCGCGCGAGCCAGGCCTTTAGCCTGGCCTTGCGCGCTCGCGCTCTGCTGCGCGGGGCGCCGACACCAGAAACCGAAGACCTCGTGGCGCTCGCCGGTCCCATCCTCCGGCACCGCATGGCGTTGAGCTTCACAGCGCGGGCGGAAGGTCAGTCGATTGAACCCTTGATTGCCGGCATGGTGGAAAGCGCGCTTTCGTGACATCCCAACCGGCAATCCTAGAACGCGAGGCGGCCCGCGCTGCCCAAGGTTTACCTGAGCTGATAGCCGCCGCCGCCCGCACAGCGGCGTCTGTCACGACGGGGCGCCATGCCCGTCAACGACCTGGACGCAGCGACACGTTTTGGCAATTCCGCGACTACGCGCCAGGCGATCCAGCGTCGTCGATCGATTGGCGCCAATCCGCTCGGCTCGAGCGCCGCCTTTTGGTGCGGCAAACTGAATGGGAGCAGCCACAGACCTATCTTCTATGGTGTGATGGAGACGAGGATTTCGATTTCGCCGGAGACGCAAGGCCCAGCAAGCGTTTTCGTGGACAGACGATTGCCTTGGCGCTGGCTATGGTGCTGCTCCGATCAGGTGAGCGGGTCGGCCTCTGGGGCGGCGGTGAATCGCCAGTCTGCGGTGCACAAAGCATCCCATCCGTGGCCCATCAGCTTTTGGCGCCGCAAGCCGATCTCTCAGGGATTGTGCCTCTTGAGGGAGCGTGCACTGTGCTTCTCAGCGACTTTCACCGTCCGCCGGCGGATCTTCACGCAGCCTTTGCTCGTGTTCGCCAGGTACACGGACAAGCCATCGCCGTCATTGTGGAAGATCCGCTTGAAAAAGCTTTTCCCTATCAAGGAGCAACCAAATTTGAAGGGCCAGCTGGCACGAGGCGGAAGCGATTTGGTGATGCAGGCTCAATCAGCGAGGCCTATCATGCAGCACGGCAAGACCACCTGATGGCGCTTAAGGATGCTGCCCGCCTGCCACACGAGACCGTTTTTTTTCATACCACTGATCAATCACCCAACCCACTCGTCCTGAAGCTTTTGCAGCACATACGCGGAGAGGTTTAGCCAATGGGCTTCGCCAATCCCTATGTTCTCACCGGGCTGTTGGCGTTGCCCGCGCTCTACTGGCTGTTGCGCGCCGTTCCGCCGCCACCGCGGCGGGAGGTTTTTGGCGGCATGTATTTTCTACAAAATCTCTCGACACGGAAAAGTCAGCCCAACCACACGCCACTTGTTGTTCTTATCGTCCGCATGCTTGCGGCCTTGGCGCTTATCCTTGGGCTCGCCGGTCCTCTTCTCGGTGATGAACCCATCCAAACGGAGGGTCCAACGACCCTGCTTATCGATGATGGTTGGGATGCGGCTGCCCATTGGACAGAGAGACAGAACACCGTTCGCGCGGTCCTTGCCGCAAGCGGTGGCCCCATCACGCTGATCCGCCGCTCCGACAGCGCCGTGACGACCGGCCTGTCTCCCAGTGAAGCCATGCGCGCGTTTGAGCGATGGGAGCCGCAGCCCACTTTGCCGACCGAGGGAGCGTTAGAAAGCCTCCCGCTTCGCGATGCCGAGCGGCTCGTCTACATCGCCGGAGGGCTGATGGTGGGCGATGAGGCCGCGGTTCTGCGCCGTGCTGAGGTCTCACTTCCGCGAACGGCCACCGTCGCGCTGGGACGCGTCAAAGTCACAGCTGATGCGCTGACGGTTCCCCTGACCCGAAGCGATGCAGACGGAGAGGGCCGTTGGCAGGTGTCTGCCATCGGCGCCGATGGGCGCTCTTTGTCGACCCAGAATGCGGTGCTCGAACCCGGTGAGACGACCGTCGACATCGTCTTCAGGCTCCCTCTGGTCTTACGCAACCAAGTCGTCCGTTTCGCGATTGATGGCGTCAGGAGCGCTGGTGCTGTTGAACTTCTTGGTGCAAGCGCTCGGCGGACGCTTGTTGGAATCGCATCGCGCGGGACCGATACCTTGCGCGAAGGCGGTTTCTACCTCACACGCGCACTCGATCCTTATGCGGAAATTCTTGAAGGATCGATCGCCGATCTGCTGGTTGAGGAACCGGGGATGATCATCCTTGATGATATCGGCACGCTGCGCAGGCAGGATCGCGAAGGCCTCGAACAATTTGTGGACAATGGCGGTATCTTGCTGCGCTTTGCCGGGCCACGCCTCATCGCTGGTGAGAGCGCCAACGATCTTCGCCTCCTCCCCGCACCGCTCTTGGGTGGGGAACGAGCGCTTGGCGGAGCCCTCACATGGGCTGAGCCCCAGCGTGTTGCGCGCATTGAGGCGGGAAGCCCGCTCGCTGACCTGTCCCTGTCTGAGGACATTGCTGTGCGCCGGCAGGTGTTGACGTCACCAGGCGCGTCCCCCGAGATTTGGATTGCTCTTGCCGACGGCACCCCGCTCGTCACCGCTCGGCGTGAAGGAGATGGGTTGATTGTCCTGGTCCATGTGAGCGCTGTTCCCACGTGGTCTGATTTTCCGATCTCTGGACTGTTCGCGCAATTCATGCAGCGGCTGGCGGCCCTCGCCGAAACATCCCTCGACCAACCCTCGCCGGTCGCCCATGACGCTCTGCCTGCGACCAAACTGGTGACCGGTTTCGGCGCAGTCATTGACGCTCCTCTTGGCGCTGCACCCTGGCGCACCGATCAGCGGCCACCGCCCGGCCTTTACGGTTCGTCCACCAAAGAAGTGGCGGTCAACGCTTACGATGGCGCGCCGCCGCTGCGAGGCCTGACGGCGGATACACTCCCTCGCGGTGCCCGGCTTCTTGGCGTGACCGAAGAGACGCAAACGGATCTTGGTCCTCTGCTTCTGGTCTTGGCGATTATCCTGCTGTCTGCGGATGCTTTTCTCACCATGACCGGTGGCCGTCTCTTGCCCGTGACCGCCGCTATCGCCGCGGCAATGGTGAGCCCCCTGCTGATATCGTCTGCAGAGGCGCAATTGAGACCCCCTCTGCCTACCCTCGCAAAGGATGCAGCCCTCGACATCCGCTTTGGTTATATCAAGACCGGAGATCGCGAGGTGGATGCCCTGAGTGAGGCAGGGCTTCGCGGCCTCTCGGTGCAGGCCACGCTGCGCACCGCGTTGGAGCCAGCACCGCCGCAGGGTGTTGATCCCGATCGCGATGAGCTTTCCGTTTACCCCCTTCTCTATTGGCCGATTTACCCCAATCAAGAACCGCCTTCGGACAGCGCGCTTCAGCGCCTTGAAGAGTTTATGGCGGGCGGTGGCCTCCTGATCATCGATACACTGAGCGTCGCACGACCGGGTCTTGGTTCGGGGGGGATCGATGATATTTTGGCACGGTTCGACGCACCGCCACTTGAACCGTTAGGCGCAAGCAATGTCCTTCTTTTTTCGTTCTACAGGCTTGCCGATCTTGAGGGGCGATCGACCGGCGGGCAGGTTTGGGTGGAAACGACGGGCGCTTTGGATCAACGCCGCGACGGGGTGCCGTCGCTGATCATTGGCGGGCGTGATTGGGCCTCCGCCTGGGCACTCGACGAGCGCGGCTATCCTCTTCGGCCTGCTGGACCGGGCGGTGAAAGACGCCGGGAGCTGGCCTTCCGTTCAGGGATCAATATGGCCATGGTGGCGGTCACGGGCAATTACAAAGCTGACCAAGCCGAGGTTCAATCGATGCTCGATCGTCTCGGCAGTCCGCCCAATGTCCTTGAGAGGTTCCAAGATGGGCCTTGAGTGGCATCCCCTTCTTCCCCTCCCGTTGATTGCGATTATCGGCGTGATTGTCGCCATCGCAGCGGGCGTTCGCGCCGTCAGCTCGATCGCCGGTGCGTTCTGGCGCGTGATGGCTGCACTGACCCTCTGCTTGTTCCTGCTTGGCCCCATGATCACGGAGCAAACCTTTGAGGCGCTGCCTGATCAAGCCCTGATCTTGATCGACGAGAGCGCCAGCGCACGGCTGGGTGAGCGCTCGGCGATTATGGCCACGGCTCAATCGCAACTGAACGCGCGTCTGGACGAGGCTGGACTTGATGTCATCGAGGCGCGCTTTGGCGACTCCGAATCGTCCGATCTCGCAGCGGGGTTGGCGAGCGGCCTTGGCGCTGCTGATCGGGATCAACTTGCGGCGGTCTTCGTTCTCACGGATGGCCAGGTGGATGGCAGTGACAGCACGATCGTCCGTGAGCTTCCCGTCCCTCTCCACACCGTCCTTTTGGGCGACGCGGACCGGGAGCGTGATCGCTCTGTCCGATTTTTGTCGGCACCGCGGTTCGGCATTGTCGGTGATGAGCTCAGTTTCTCGTTCATCGTCGAACAGAAAGGGTCAACCGAAGCGGTTCCTGCTTTTTTATCCGTTGACGGAGAACGACGGTCAAACGTGATGGTCCGGCCTGGTGAACCAAGCGTCGTGAGCGTCCCGATGGAGCGTCCAGGCGAGCGGGTGATCGAGATTGATGTGCCGCAAACCGAGGGAGAACTCACCTTGCGGAACAACACCGTCTCGGTCGGTGTCAACGTCATACGAGACCGTCTTCGGGTTCTTCTCATTTCCGGTGAACCCCATGCAGGTGAGCGCGTCTGGCGCAATGTTTTGACATCTGACCCAGCGGTGGACCTCGTCCATTTCACCATCTTAAAGCCAAGTTCGAAGCAAGTGACGGCGTCGCGAGCGGAGCTCAACCTTATCGAGTTTCCCAGTCGCGAACTCTTTCGCGACAAGCTTGAGCATTTCAACGTCGTGATCTTTGATAGGTACACGTACCGGAACGTTATCTCTGCGTCCGAACTGGCCGCGGTGACCCGCTATGTGGAGCGCGGCGGTGCACTGCTTATCGCCGCTGGCCCTGAGCTTTCAGGCGAAGGCAGTCTCGTGGCACAAGCAACATTGTCGCGGGTCCTGCCCATCGGTGCGATGGAACGCGCCGCCGAGCGTGCTTTTGTGCCGCAGGTCTCTGAACTCGGCGAGCGTCACCCCGTGACGGCAGCGCTCGAAGGACGGGACGATTGGGGCCGGTGGTTGCGGCATATTCCAGCAGATGTTCGGCGCGGAGATGTTTTGTTGACCGCGGGCGACGCTGCGCCCCTTCTGATCACTGACCGAGTCGGTGAGGGTCGAATCGCGATGCTCCTGTCTGATCATCTGTGGCTCTGGGCCCGCGGTTTCGACGGCGGCGGCCCGCATCGAGAGTTTCTTCGGCGCCTGGTTCATTGGTTGATGGCTGAACCTGAACTTGAGGAGGAAGCGCTTTCGGCGTCCCTCTCCGAGGATGGGCTCGTTGAGATCAGACGGCGTTCGCTCTCTGAGGAGGTGGGTGCGGTGCGGATGACGGTTGATGATCGTCCGCCCCAGACGGTGCTGCTCACCTCCCAAGGGGACGGTCTCTTTGACGCCCAAATCGAGGCTTTTGGGGCTGACCGTGTGACGGTGGAGACGACCACCAGCGACGGTCAGGTTTTGCGGGCCGCGGCGCTTCGCTCGCTCAAGCTTTCCCAGGAGTTGGAGGCCGTCACCTTGACGGAGCAATGGCTAGGATCGGCCTCAGCCCGCACAGGGGGCGGCGTTTATGCCTGGACATCAGTGGGCGCGGAGGGTGCTTCGTTACGGCGGGTGCGCCCGCGACGGGACAAGAAATATGGGGCCAATTGGCTGGGGTTTGTTCCGCGACAGGCCCGCACCGTTCTATCGGAAGTCTCAGCGCCCCTCGCGCCGCGCTGGCTTTTTGCCTTGCTCGGTGGAGGTTTTCTTTTGCTGGCTTGGCTCGTGGAAAGTGGCCGCGTTCCCTCGGTCGTGCGCTTGATGAAGCCCCTTAACGCACGGCCGGTTCCTAACAGTGAATTAGGCAAGACCATGACCAAAGGGTGACAGCCGCGCCATTTTCAGGCATTCTTTGCGAACGAAGTTCGCAGGGGTTTTCTTCGTGAAACGCGCCTTTTTATTGTGCGTCGCAGCACTCACCATGTGCAGCTGCGCATCAACAGGAGAAGCCATCACGCGCGCGGCTGGGACGTCGATGAACGGCTTCAGCAACGCAGCGTTAAGGGCCACGGGCCGCCCAATACCGGGCGAAGGGCCAGAGGTCGTGCGCACCGAAAGTGGTGCTCATTGGTCTGAAGAATGGGTCTGGGAAGGTGACGTTGAGGAAAACGATTCATCTGAGGTTAAGGATCAGTACGCCAGCTCTAAGGAGTGACCTCCTCCCCACCCTTCCATGACCTCCAATCCGGTTTTCTCGAGGCATTGCGCGTGGAGCGACGAGCGAGTGCCTACACGATCCGCAATTACACAGCGGCTCTCGAGCGGTTTGGCGCTTTTCTGCAAAGCCACACCGACAGCCCACGCAACGCCGCTCTTTTGAATGCGTTGAAAACGCGGGACTTCCGTGCCTTTCTTGCGTGGCGTCATCGCGATCAGGTCGACGCGGCAACCTTGCGCCTCGATTTATCAGCGTTGCGCAGCTTTTACCGGTATTGGGACCGACGCGATGTGCTCTCATCGGCCGCGCTGTCTTCGCTGAAGTCCCCGAAACGCCGGTCAATTCTTCCGCGGCCCGTGAGCGCGCCCGATGCCGACGCGCTGATCGCTGCGTCGGCGCAAGGAGGCAGAGATGACGCCGCATGGGTGGCAGCACGCGACGCGGCCCTGTTTACCCTGCTCTATGGCGCGGGCCTCAGGATCAGCGAGGCCCTAACGCTGCCCGCCAAGGGGATGGATGACGTGCTGCGGATCCATGGCAAGGGGGGCAAAACGCGCGATGTTCCCTTGTTGCCCGAGGTGGTTGCGACCCTGAGGCGCTATAAAGACGCGGTGCATCGCCACACGGATTTCCACCGTGACGAGGAAGCGCCGCTGTTCATCGGTGTGCGCGGAAAACGTTTATCAGCGACTGTCGCCCAAGCCCGCATGCGTCGTTTGCGGCAGCAGCTTGGTTTGCCCGACACAGCGACCCCGCACGCATTGCGTCATGCGTTTGCGACCGAACTTTTGGCATCAGGCGCTGATCTCAGGGTCATCCAAGAGCTGCTCGGGCATGCCTCGCTTGCGTCTACCCAGCGTTATACAGCGATTGATCCTGATCGACTTCAGCGAGAACATCATCGCTGTCACCCACGGTCACGTCGTCGCTGACAATCAAACGCTCAAGCTCATTTAGTGCCGCTTCCAAATGCACACTTACTGTTTCGAAGTCATGCAACCTAAAGTAGGATTCAAGGCGGATTAAATGATGAAGCGCTGGGCCAACCACCGTGCGAACTCTATCACATTCACGCTCTTTCACTTCACTCGACATCAACGCCTCTTCGAAAAAGCCACATTACAACCCATAGGTTGTTTAATTCAGAACAGCAACTTCTAGTTTGCACGAAAAAACGAAGAAATAACGCCGACGCGTTGACACATTCACCTCGCGCAACCACTTTCCCGCGCATTCTGCCGATCCCGAAAGGCCCCCTTCCCCTATGCAGGTCGTCATCGTTGAGTCCCCGTCCAAGGCGAAAACCATCGGCAAATATCTCGGCACAGACTACGAAGTCTTGGCCTCCTATGGCCATATTCGTGATCTTCCGTCCAAGGATGGGTCGGTCGATCCCGACAATGATTTCGCGATGGTTTGGGACATGGACACCAAATCAAAAGCGCGGATGAAAGAAATCACCGACGCCATCAAAAAGGCCGATGGGGTGATCCTGGCCACCGACCCTGATCGCGAGGGTGAAGCGATCTCCTGGCATCTTTATGACGTTCTCGAACAAAAGAAGGTTTTAAAGGATAAAGCCGTGCAGCGGGTGGCCTTCAACGCGGTCACCAAAAAGGCGGTGCAAGAAGCAATCAGCAACCCTCGGGTGATCGATCAGGATCTTGTTGATGCCTATCTTGCCCGGCGGGCGCTGGATTATCTTGTCGGCTTTAGCCTTTCACCGGTGCTCTGGCGCAAACTCCCTGGATCGCGTTCAGCTGGACGCGTCCAATCGGTGGCCTTGCGGCTTATCTGCGAACGCGAACTCGATATCGAGAAGTTCGTCGCTGAGGAGTTTTGGACGGTCGAAGCACAAGTCTCAGCAAACAGTGATCCTTTTACGGCGCGTCTCACCCATCTGGATGGCGAGAAACTTGGCAAATTCTCCCTCACCACCGAAGCGGATGGTGAGCGCGCAAAAGGGCTGATCGAGGCGGCGGCTTTCTCCATTGCATCGGTGGAAGCCAAGCCGACAAAACGCAACCCAGCGGCACCTTTCACCACATCGACCATGCAGCAGGAGGCGTCACGCAAAATCAGCTTCTCGGCCAAACGGACCATGCAAGCCGCCAAGCGCCTCTATGAGGCGGGCCTTATCACCTATATGCGAACGGACGGCATCGATATGGCGCCCGAAGCGGTGATGGCCTGCCGGGACGAAATCAAAACGCGGTATGGTGACCGTTTTGTCCCCGACAGCCCGCGGATGTACAAGTCAAAACAGAAAAACGCCCAAGAAGCGCACGAATGTATTCGGCCGACGGATTTTTCTAAACACCCCGACGATGTCAAAGCAGCCGAGGACGAAGCCAAGCTCTATCGCCTGATCTGGCGGCGCGCTGTGGCTTGCCAAATGGCGAGTGCCGAACTTGAACAAACAACCATCGATATTCGTTCTTCCGATGACAAGATCGCCCTTCGTGCGACCGGCTCGGTGATCACCTTTGAAGGTTTCATTGCTGTCTACACAGAGGGAAAAGACGACGAAGAGGACGAAGAAAAAGAAGGGCGCCTTCCCAAGGTCACCCAAGGCACCGAAGCCGACGTGACCAAGGTGAACCCAGAGCAGCACTTTACCCAACCGCCGCCGCGGTTCACCGAAGCGAGCTTGGTCAAAGCACTGGAAGAAAACGGCATTGGAAGACCATCCACCTATGCCTCGATCATCTCGACGCTGCAGGACCGGTCCTATGTTCGGATGGACAAGAACCGCTTCATTCCAGAAGATCGTGGGCGGATCGTTACGGCGTTCCTTGAGAATTTTTTCGGAAAATATGTCGAGTACGACTTCACCGCGCAAATGGAAAACACCCTCGATGACATTTCCGGGGGCCGCGAGAACTGGCGGGCATTTTTGACCCGGTTTTGGGAAGAGTTCCACGCCAAGATTGATGGCATGACGGGTCTTCGCATCACCGAAGTGCTCGATACGCTCAACGAAACGCTCGGCGCCCATATCTTTCCCGAAAAAGAAGATGGCAGCGATCCGCGGCTGTGTCCCACCTGCGGCATCGGTCAGCTGTCGCTAAAGGTCGGTCGATATGGTGCTTTTGTCGGGTGCTCGCGCTATCCTGATTGCAAACACACGCGTCAGCTGGGCAAGTCCGAAGGCCAACAGGTCGAAGACAAAGTCCTCGGAATTGATCCGGATACCTCCACCGAAGTCTCGCTGAAGTCCGGCCGATTTGGACCCTATGTGGAACGCGCTGCGGTGGAGGAAGGGGAGAAGCCCAAGCGCGGTTCTATTCCGAAAGGATGGGACGTTGCTGATATCGACTTTGATAAGGCGATGATGCTCCTGTCTTTACCGCGCGATGTTGGACCGCATCCCGAAGACGGCACGATGATCGAAGCAGCGATCGGCCGATTTGGACCCTATGTGAAAC
>JBCCBY010000015.1:0-20478 GCA_039033795.1 Pseudomonadota bacterium
ATTCGATCCGGACACGAACGGCTTGGCCGTTTTCAATCCTCGGTTCCTCTTCTGTTGCAACGGAAACAGGGGTTGGAGATCAGCTTACCGCCAACACCGATGTCAGGGTCCCTCGACTTCGATGATCGGTTTGCCGCCATCTTGGCATTTCTTCCCCGCCTTGGCGAACCTGTCTCAGGCCAGTTGCAGGCAAAAATCGACATCGATGGACCTGTTCAAGACCCTGCGATCCGTGGAAAGATCATCGTTTCTGACACACGTATCGAAGATCCTGAGGTGGGGATCACAGCGGTCGGCCTCACCGGTGATGTGACGTTTTCCGGGCATGGCAGCACGGTGTCAGCCCAATTGGATCTTTCCGGGTCAGGACGGGAGGGCCGCGCAGGCGCTGTTCGCCTCACTGGCACGATCGATCGCTCACCCGATAGTGCTGCGGTTGACCTTCGTTTGATCACGGACCGTGCACAGCTGGCGAGGAACGCTGAGCTTGAACTGCGCGTGACATCGGATCTGTCGCTCACAGGCAATTTTGACGAGGTCTTGTTGGCAGGTCCCATCATCATCGATGAGCTTGATTTTGCAATCCCTGATACCGAGAGCGGAAGCGCCGCACCAACCTTTGTTCCGGTCAATGTGGTGAGGACCGATGCTCCGGAGACGGCAGACTTGCACCTTGCGTCGCCTGTTAACGAGGTTTCTTCCGTCCTCGTTCGACTCGACGTCGATGTGGAGGCCCGCAAGGGCGTTTTTTTCCGAGGGCGGGGTCTTGAGTCCGAATGGTCGATCGATTTAGAGGTCCAAGGAACAGTCGACGAGCCGAAACTTCGCGGATCCATCAGCTCGATTGACGGCACGCTGGCGCTCGCTGGCCGCAGTTTTGAGCTGACCGAAGGTGTTGTCAGCTTCACGCCCGAAACCAGCCTCGATCCGACGCTCGATGTGCAAGCGGAAACCATCACCGGGACAGCGCCGGACCAAATCACCGCGATCGCGCAGGTCAGAGGCCCCTCCTCGCAGCCGACGATCAGTTTCAGCTCGAACCCAAGCTTGCCGCAGGAAGACGTGTTGGCGCTCATTTTGTTTGGACGGCCCACCACGGAGCTCGGGGTGGCTGAAGCGCTCCAATTGGCGCAGGCCGCAGCTATTTTATCAGGGACTGGACCATTTGGCGGCGCAGGTATGAGCAACACCCTTCGCTCTGGGCTTGGCCTGGATCGACTGAGTTATGACGCTGAGGGGCAATCGCTAACCGTTGGAAAGTACATCGCCGATGACGTGTACGTTTCTGCCGTCCAAGGTATCGGCGAAGTGGGAACGGCGATTAGTGTCATCTATGAGGTTTCTCGTTTCTTCAGTCTAGAAACGACCCTCAAATCCAATGGCGCGCAGGCACTCGCAGGCAATTACAAACGAGATTATTAGGCGTACCCATCACGGCTCCAGCTCGGTATCCCAATAGAGATAATCCTGCCAGCTTTCGTGGAGATAGTTGGGCGGAAAGGATCGGCCTTTTTCGTTGAGTTCGAACATGTTGGGCTGGCGCGGCGCTTGGGCGGGCCACATGCGCGCGTCACGCGGCATCTTTCCGCCTTTTTTGAGATTACAAGAGCTGCACGCCGCAACAATATTCGTCCACGTCGTTTTCCCGCCGCGGCTGCGCGGCACAACATGGTCGAAGGTGAGATCATCACGATCATCTTTTCCGCAATACTGGCAGGAAAAACTGTCGCGCAAGAAGACGTTGAACCGTGTGAACGCAGGCTTTCGGGCATGGTTGACGTAGGACTTGAGCGACACCACCGAGGGAAGCCGCATGGAGCGTGAGACCGAGTGCACCTCGGTTTCATATTCTGCGACGACATCCACGCGGCCAAGAAAGACCGCCTTGAGCGTGTCCTGCCACGACCATAAGGAAAGAGGGAAATAGCTCAGCGGCCTGAAATCAGCATTCAAGACCAGTGCTGGACATCCATCGGGGGCGTGACGGGCGGTTTTCATGACGATGAGCTCCTGCGCCTCCTGGGGCCAGGCCATCGCCATCGGAACGGCGGTATGCGGCCGTTCACGAAGGGGATCATATGGTGGTCAGCGATACAGAAAGCGCCGGGCTCCAGGGTTTGTCATTCGTAACTTTATACCAAAAATCTTAGCCGATTCTATGTGACAGAACGATCACGACGATGGCGAAAAAGGGAAATTCTTGCGGAAGACTGGTCGAACACCTAGCTGCGCAACGTAACCTCGAAATTGATCGAGATGAGAAAGTCTGTCCGACATGACGGAGGAACAGCGCTAATATCGCCGACTTTCCAGTTCGGCATGGCTTCAAGCACTGTTTCAATGAACCGTTCGCTGGGAATCTCGGTGATCAGTCGGATATTTTTAATCTGCCCCATGTCTGAGATGTCGTAAGCCACTTCGACCGCCCCATTCCAGGCCTTTAAACCAGTAGGTTCGTAGTCAATCGATCTTTCGACCCAGGGAATCTCGATCCCTGAACATTGATCGGGCTTCTTTAAGAAGCCTCCGAGAGACCCAACTCGGCTGTACCACTCGTCAGACTCGCCACCATAAGTATCGAAAAACGTTCGAGCGAGGAACAACCATGCATGCAACTCTGCTTCATCTTTGGGTATCTCGGCAACAGAGTCGAAATAGGGCTGATCATTAGCGGCATCGGTGCCCACAATCGCTGCGTCGATTAAAGACTCTCGGTATTCAGACCATAGCCTCTCGCGCCCAGTTTCAATCTGCGCTTCTCTTGCTGACTGCTTAGAAAAATATCGTGTTTCGTATTCTTTCGGTTGTAACGCAGTTAGTGCACGGATCCATAAAACAACGATAGTCTTTTTGTTTTCAAATATTAACTGATCGAATTTTTGACTGTCCGTCCACAGACGAGATGCGATATCAACGACTTTTTCGTCTTCGCCCGAGCTCAGATGCAGCACCATCATAGACACCTGTACGAGAAGAACGCTCGTCTCCCACAGTTCATCTTGAGGGACTTCTCGCCAAGCTTCGTAAGCCAGCTGCGATAAGCGTCGATTTTTATCGGTACTTTGACTTTGTACGCCCAGTAGCAGAAAATTGAGCGTTTCAATGGAGTAGTTCGTCGTTCCGAAACCAAGTTCTGCCATCATCACGGCGTCTTCGAGCGGGGCGATCGCCTCTTCTGGCGCGGTCATGATCACCAGTTCTGCGTAGTTTTGTGCCAACAGCGCGCGGTTTTCTCATGGAGGTAGGGCCTCGGACGACAGACGCCACGCATCACGCGCGTGCTGGATGGCAGCGGAATTGTCGCCCGCTTCCAACGCTGTTTCGTACTGACGATACGACGAAATCCAGTCCGCCTGGGCCGCCGACAGGCCAAGCACTGCGCTAGCAACGAGTGAAAAGACCAACAAAATGAAGCTCCCGGCCGCCCCCGTTAACCAGCACCAGAAGATCCTCAACGTCAAGCGCGGTGTCCTCAAAGAGGGGCACGGCCGCGTAAATGCGCAACATACCCCCAAAGAAGATGGGCCGCGACGCCGCGATGCGGGGCGTAGGCCTCCTCCGCCATGGCATCAAATTCCTTGATCTCGGCCCTGGTGAACGCGCCGCCCGCCTCAGCATAGGCCGCAAGCAACGCAACATCACCCTTGGGCCAAAGATCGCGGCGCCCTTCGCAGAAAAGAAGGTACACGGATGCTGTCCACGGCCCGATTCCGAGAATCGTGCACAGGTCGTCGTGCGCTTGCCGGTCGCTTAAGTGTTGGAGAGCGGTCAGATCGACATCGCCCGAACGCACATTGTCGGCCAAGGATTTCAGGTAGCGGATTTTCGGTCGGGATAAACCCAGCGCTCTGAGATCGTCGGGCTCTGCCTTAATCATAGCGTCAGGACACAGATCATTCGTTGCGGACCGACACCGATCCAATATCGCGTTCGCGCTCGCAACGGACAATTGTTGTTCGATGACAATCCGAGCGAGCCCCTTATACCCGCCATCCCGTGCGCGCCAGCGAGGCAGCCCGGTCACTTTAAGGATGGAACGCAGGACCGGGTCTCGCCTTGAAAGAGCTTTGGCGGCTTTGGCGACCTCAGGATCATCAGGTGTCATTGAAAGGCATAGCGGTCAAAAAGCGCCCGTGCGTCCGCGCCGTTCTCAATGTCTTTGAGAAAAAGCTGAGCGAAACTCTCCCCCGACCGCGCAATCTCTGTCAGTGGTTTAAGAAACCCTGTTTCGTCCGTCCCCGCAGCATCAAGCGCCTTGCGGCGGCGGAGACCATCGCGTGACAAAGCAATGACCTGTTGGGCGACATCTTGTATTTTGATGGCGCCGACCTGCCCCGCCATTCCATCTTTTGCCGCCGCTGGCCTCAGGGAACCACGCTCTTCAGCCGTCCAGTCTTTGATGAGATCATACGCGGCATCGAGGCTCTCCTGGTCATAAAGAAGGCCCACCCAAAACGCCGGCAACGCACAAATACGGCCCCAGGAACCTGAATCGGCGCCCCGCATCTCAAGGAAGGTTTTCAGCCGCACTTCGGGGAACGCCGTTGATAGATGGTCTTTCCAGTCTTCAAGATTTGGCTTCACGCCAGGGGCTGCGGGCAGTTCACCATTTAAGAAGTCCCGGAAGGATTGTCCGGTGGCATCGGTGTAAACACCGTCCCTCCAGAGAAAATACATCGGCACGTCGAGCATATAATCAGCATAGCGCTCAAAGCCGAACCCATCTTCGAAAACGAAATCGAGCATGCCTGTGCGGTGCGCGTCGGTATCAGTCCAGATATGGGCTCTCCAGGATTGAAACCCGTTAGGTCTTCCCTCCGTAAGGGGAGAGTTTGCAAAAAGTGCTGTCGCAATCGGTTGAAGCGCGAGGGACGTCCGGAACTTCTTGACCATATCGGCTTCGTTCTCAAAGTCGAGATTAACCTGAACCGTCGCCGTACGGTGCATCATATCGAGGCCGAGGTCTCCCACCTTCGGCATGTATCGGCGCATGATCGTGTACCGACCTTTTGGCACCTTTGGCATGTCATCGCGGGTCCAATAGGGCGCCGCGCCAAGACCGATGAAGCCAATCCCCAAGGGATCGCTGACTTCTTTCACTTCTGCCAAATGGGCATGCACCTCGCTGCAGGTTTCCTGGACCGAGACGAGCGGGGCGCCAGAAAGCTCAAACTGGCCACCGGGTTCAAGGGTGATCGACGCACCATCTTTTTTAAGCGCGACAAGCCGGCCGTCTTCCTCCAGGCGTTCCCAACCAAAACGGTCGGCGAGCCCTTCAAGCACAGCCTGGATGGAACGCTCCCCCGAGAATGGTAGGGGTGCCAGCGTATCACGCAGAAACCCGAATTTTTCATGCTCCGTTCCAATGCGCCAGGCGTCACGCGGTTTGCACCCCGTGGCGAGATACGCGGCAAGTTCGGATACATCCTCAATCGGCTCAAGGTTTTGACGGGCACTGGCGTCAAGTTGGGTCATCGGTCTTCTCGTTGAAACTGTAGCATTTTGTGCACGGCCAGAGCACAAACAAAGAGGTGCGACTGGACGTGCGAACGACTGGGTTAGGCGCGATTAGGCTCGCGCGCCAGACGGTGAGGAAGGCTCACGCGCTATGAAGAGATGCTGCTGAGGTCCCCATAGAAAACCTGCCAGAGTGTCAGGGCGACGATCGCCGCCGTTTCTGCCCTTAAGATCCGTGGGCCAAGGGAAACGGGCAGCGCCGCCCGGCATACTCGTAGACCTGATCGCTCGTCGGGGGTGAACCCGCCCTCCGGTCCAATCAGCACACCACGGGGAATGCGGGTGTGGTCTTGGAAAACGGGCCCAGCGAGCGGCGCGCGGCCTTGCTCGCCTCCCCAAGGCTCGTTCGGCACGTCACCTGCCTCATCGCAAAAGACAAATCTTGGCGAGTCGTTCACCAGGTCTTGGAGCGTGATCGGAGGATGAATGGTGGGAACCGAGAGCCGCTCTGATTGTTCAGCCGCTTCCACTGCGATGCTTTGAAGACGATCGATGCGCAAGTGACCGCGGTTGGTCCGTGCCGTGATCACGGGTTGGAGCGCACTGACCCCGAGCTCGGTTGCTTTTTGAACCAAAACCTCCATCGGCGTTCGCTTGATTGGCGCGAAATAAAGGATGGGCGTATCGGGAACCGTTTCTTGGCGGCGCCGTTGATGGCCTGCCGACGCTTCTGCTCCGTGCTTACCGATCGCCGTTAGCTGGTAAAGCCATTCGCCGTCCCGCGCATTGAAGACCCGAACAGCATCTCCTTCTTTCAGCCGTAAGACCTGTCCAAGATACCTCGATTGCTCTTGTGACAGAGCAATGGAATTTGCTCCGAGGTGCTCATTGATATAGAGGCGCGGCGCGGGGCGCACTGAGCTTGTCCTTAAAACGGTATATCGTCGTCGAGGTCATAGTCTTGACCACCAGCAGGGGCGCCCTGCCCGCCAAAACCATCGGCGGGTCCGGAAATCTGTTGGCCATAGCCGCCACCCATCGCCTGATCGCCGCCGCCCGAACGCCCATCAAGCATCGTGAGCTCCGACCGATAAGGCCTCAAGACCACCTCTGTGGTGTAGCGATCCTGTCCGCTTTGATCCTGCCATTTGCGGGTTTCGAGCTGGCCCTCGATATACACTTTCGAGCCGCGTTTGAGATAATTCTGCGCCACACGGACCAGGGGTTCGGAGAAAATAGCCACGCGATGCCATTCCGTCCGTTCACGCCGTTCACCGGACTGCTTGTCCTTCCAATTCTCAGACGTTGCAATCGATAGGTTGCAAACCTGTCCACCGTTCGAAAACTGGCGAACTTCTGGGTCCTGCCCCAGATTGCCGACCAAGATCACTTTGTTGACGCTTCCAGCCATACCACACCTCCGCAATTCACTAGGCGTAGGCAGCAATGGCGGCCGCGCCAAGACGCCGTTTCCCACAGGATGTTCTTTTTATGTTCTGGCGTCAAGAAGCAAAAGTGGCGCCGATCCATTGTTACACTTTCTTGCTTTTTGCCTCGGGTGTCTGCGGATAAGGTCATGTGACTCAAGCATCTAAGGATAGTTTGGTATGAAGCTGACCCTCCTCCCCATGGCCGCGGCGTTGGTATTCTCCGCGACTGCCCATGCTGACGATACTTATGTCCAAGTTCATCTCGGCGCGTTTGTGCAAACAGACGACGGGGTCGATATCAACGAGCGAGGGACGGGAGGGCTCGCTCTCGATGTCGATGCAAGCACCGACACCACCTTTGCGGTTGGCGGCCTGGTCGGCCACCATATCCTGCCAGCGATCGCTTTAGAAGCTGAAGTCACCCATCGACGCAGCCAATCCGACCAGTATCCAGAGAACGTGGTTCTAGCGGGTCTCGACAACGATTACGGCACCGTTGCGTTGATGGCCAACGGGGTGTTTCGGCCCACCGTTCCGCTCGTGCCCCAGCCTTATCTAGGTTTCGGTGTCGGTTACTTGACCAATTCCCTTGATGACGTCGACGGTGCGTTTGCTTATCAGGTGAAGGCAGGGGCAACGGTTGATGTCCTTCCAACACCCGGTCGTGTTGGAGTCGAGCTCAACTATCTTTTCACGGACGGGTTTGATCGGACCTTCAGCGGCACGGTGTGCCCTCCAGATGTGCTCTGCACATCTGTGCTCACCGACTATGATGTCACCTATAACTTTGGCGGTCTGTCGATGTTGTTGATCTATCAGATCGGCTTTTAGAGGCGTCATCGTTCAACCGCTGGACATCGTCTGGTGAGCCGTCGGCGTTGGACCATCCGCCGGGTTGTGGCTCGCTCCCCTGGACGCCGGTTTCAACCCTTTGTGATCCCTGCGACCTCTGATACGCCTCTCTGTGCAGAGCACGAAGAGAGGGATCACGGTATGAAATCGATTATCGCATGGGCGGGCGCCGCCGCCACGGCCCTGTCTGCTGCCCAGGCGGGCGATACCTACATCCAGCTCCACGCGGGCGTTTTTCAACAGACAGCTGACACGGTCGAAGCGCAAGACGACGTCTTTAACGTCTCCGTCGACTTCGATGCGGAGGCCGATCCTGGTTTTGCCTTGGGCGGTGCCATCGGGCGCTACATTTTTCCGGCGGTCGCGGTTGAGGGCGAGATCACCTATCGCAATGCCAACATCGACAGCCTTTCCGGGGGCGGTTTTGAGACATCGGTCGATGACAATCTGGAGACGGTCGCGCTGATGCTCAACGGTGTTGTCCGGCCGAGCCTTCCGCTGCTGCCTCAGCCCTATGTCGGGGTTGGCGTCGGCTTTGTGACGAGCAACATCGAAGACGAAGATGGTGACAATGTGGGCGGGGAGTTCGCCTATCAAGTGAAGGCCGGGGTGAGCATTGATGTGCTACCAACACCTGGTCGGATCGGTGTTGAGGTCAGTTATCTTCAGACCAGTGATTTTAATGCGGAAGGCGATGGCGTGGACATTGATTGGTCCTATGGCGGTGTGACCGGGATGGTGACCTACTTCAAACGCTTCTAGTGATTCCAAGGGGCGACGATTTATCGGCCATGTTCGCCCCTTGTTCTCGCGGCCTGACAGACTTAATGCGCTATCTCTCAGACCAGGTCTTGGAGAGTGCGCGTGAGCAGCAAATACATTACAGTCACCGGTGCGCGCGAGCACAACCTGAAAGACATCACGGCGGAGATCCCTCGAGACAAGCTCACCGTGGTGACGGGGCTGTCGGGTTCGGGCAAGTCATCGCTCGCTTTTGATACGATCTATGCGGAGGGACAGAGGCGCTATGTCGAAAGTCTCTCGGCTTACGCGCGGCAGTTCTTAGAACTGATGCAAAAACCCGATGTCGATCAGATTGAGGGTCTTTCTCCTGCGATTTCGATTGAACAAAAGACAACCTCAAAGAACCCCCGTTCAACCGTCGCCACTGTCACCGAAATCTATGATTATATGCGCCTGCTTTGGGCGCGGGTTGGGGTGCCCTACTCCCCGGCGACGGGGTTACCCATCACCTCGCAGACGGTGTCAGAGATGGTGGATCGTCTGATGGCCGAGGGCGCGGGTGCGCGCTATTATATCCTCGCCCCCATGATCCGACAGCGGAAGGGTGAATACCGCAAAGAGCTCGCTGATCTGATGAAACGCGGGTTCCAACGGGTGCGTGTCGATGGCGAGTTTTACGACATCACGGACGCACCAACGTTGGATAAAAAACTGAAGCACGACATTGATGTGGTGGTTGATCGCGTTGTGATCAAAGACGGACTTGAGAGCCGTTTGGCCGAAAGCCTTGAGACGTGCTTAGAGCTCGCAGACGGCCTGGCGGTGGCCGAGCGTGCGCCCAAGGCTGGTGAACAAGCAAAAAAGATCCTGTTTTCCGCGAAGTTTGCGTGCCCGGTATCAGGGTTCACGATTGAAGAGATTGAACCCCGCCTGTTTTCCTTCAACTCGCCAATGGGGGCCTGCCCGACCTGTGATGGGCTCGGTACGTCGGTCTATTTCGATCCTGATCTCGTTGTTCCCGACCATGACATCAGCCTGCGGAAGGGTGCGATCGCCGCTTGGTCGAAAACGCAAAGCCCCTACTACACCCAAACCCTAGAAGCTTTGGGGAAAAAATATGGGTTCGATGTGGGCGGCACCTGGCGCGAGCTCACGGCGAAGCAAAAGAAAACTGTTCTTTACGGCACAGGAAAGGACAAGGTGAAGTTCGTCTATGACGATGGCGTTCGCCGGTACGAAACCACCAAGACGTTTGAGGGCGTGATCCCCAACCTCGAACGGCGCTGGCGAGAGACCGATAGCTCGTGGGTGCGTGAGGAGATGGAGAAGTTCCAGTCCGTGACTGAATGCGATGCCTGTGAGGGCGCAAGGCTCAAGCCCGAGGCGTTGGCGGTGAAGGTCGGCGGCGAAGATATCTCAGCCATCAGTGGGCTGTCGATTCGCGAAGCTGATCTTTGGTTTGGAACACTCGACACACAGTTAACCGAGAAAGAACGCACGATTGCGACCCGCATTTTAAAAGAGATCAGGGATCGCCTGCACTTTTTGAACAATGTTGGCCTCGGCTATCTGACGCTCTCCCGTTCATCGGGCACGCTGTCGGGCGGCGAAAGCCAACGCATTCGTTTGGCCAGTCAAATTGGTTCAGGGCTCACGGGTGTGCTGTACGTCCTTGATGAGCCATCGATTGGACTCCATCAGCGGGACAATGAGCGGCTTCTCTCGAGCCTCGTGGGACTGCGCGACCTCGGCAACACAGTGATCGTTGTCGAGCACGATGAAGACGCCATCCGAACGGCGGATCATGTTCTTGATATCGGACCGGGTGCAGGGGTGCACGGAGGTTCCGTTGTTGCGGCGGGAACACCTGCACAAATTGAAAAGAACAAGAGATCGATTACCGGCGACTATCTTGCTGGCAGACGCAGCGTTCCCGTTCCGACTGAGCGACGGGTGTTTGATCCCGATCGGGTGGTGACCGTGGAGGGCGCGAGCGCCAACAATCTTCAAGGGATGAAAGCTGAGTTCCCTGTTGGTCTTCTCACATGCGTCACAGGCGTGTCCGGTGGCGGCAAATCAACACTGACGATTGAGACCCTTTATAAAGCAGCATCCCGTAAGCTGATGAATGCCAAGACGGTACCAGGAAAGCATGACCGCATTGGTGGCCTCGAACACCTTGATAAGGTGATCGATATTGACCAGTCACCGATTGGTCGGACACCGCGATCGAATCCCGCGACCTATACCGGTGCGTTCGGCCCCATCCGCGAGTGGTTTGCTGGATTACCCGAGGCCAAGGCGCGGGGCTATAAGCCTGGCCGCTTCAGCTTCAACGTGAAGGGCGGGCGCTGCGAAGCCTGCCAAGGGGATGGGGTGATCAAGATCGAGATGCACTTTCTCCCCGATGTCTATGTCACGTGCGATGTGTGCCATGGGCAACGGTACAACCGTGAAACGCTCGAGGTGAAGTATAAGGATAAATCGATTGCGGATGTGCTCGATATGACCGTCGAGCAGGCCTACGAGTTCTTTAAACCAGTTCCATCCATCCGTAATAAGATGGAAACCCTCAATCGCGTGGGCCTTGGATACATCAAGGTTGGACAACAGGCGACGACCCTTTCGGGTGGCGAAGCGCAGCGCGTGAAACTGGCTAAAGAGCTCTCGAAAGTCGCCACTGGGCGCACGCTCTATATCCTCGATGAACCGACGACTGGCCTCCACTTTGAAGATGTCCGTAAGCTGATGGAAGTGATCCAAGAACTGGCCGATGCAGGGAACACGGTCGTGATTATCGAACACAATCTCGACGTGATCAAGCAAGCCGATTGGATCATCGACCTGGGCCCTGAAGGTGGTGATGGTGGAGGCAAAATCGTCGCCGCCGGAACCCCCGAGGAGGTGGCAGAGGTGAAGGGCAGTTACACCGGCCAGTTCCTAAAAGACGTCTTGGCCCGCCATGAAGACCGTGTAACCGCCGCCGCGCCGAAACGCCGTCCACGGACACGGACACGGAGGAAAAAAGCAGCGTAGTGAGAGATGATTGAGGTCATCTCCCCGGTCGCCGCATGGGGGCTGGCTCTGCGGCACCCAAGTTGTTCAAACGCGTGGTTGAAACACCTGGTTCAAACAAACCGCCGAAAGCCCGGCGTTGGTCGTCTACTGACCCTGCGCTGCCTGTTGCCGAAGGTACATGGCCTCAAGATCGGTGCCCGCAAGCGGAATTTGTCGTTGAACGGACATCCGTTGCGCCGTCTCGATATAGTTCTCGAGTTGAAAATACCGAAGCGCAGAAATCGGTTCGAGAACACGCCGCACGCGCTTGACATGTTCGCGCCTTAAACGGGACGAGTCAGCTTCGATATCGACGCCTGCTGACAAAAGCTCCTCCGCCACGTCATCGGAAAGCTCATTGAAATTGTCTGCAAAGGTGGAGAGATTTTCCACCAGACGAAGCTCGACGTCTTTAATATCGTTGCGGTAATCGTCGTACATCGGCCAAAATTTTTCGGCTTCTTCATCCGATAGTTGGAGGCCTTGTGCAACAATTACCCGGCGGCGGGTTTCTTGGGCCTCAAAGGCAACTTCAAACTGCGACCGGGATTGTTGGGCCATCGCTTCGGCTGTGAATGTGGAGGCGAGCACAGCAGCGCACGCGGCTGCAAATCGTTTGATCATCATGGTGGGCAGGACCTTTTCAACCATGCTTTCAGGAACCATCATTTCGTGACATCTGCTCATCCACGCGAGAAGGACAGAACACGCCTTCGCTGCGAAGGAGGCCATAGGCCCTCGGGCGACATCAGACTGAAAGGTTCTGACGCTAGACGTCCCTTCTCAACATGGGGTGAGGTATGGTTTCGGTTGTTGGTGTTGGGTCGATCAGCACGTGGATGAGGCGTTTGCAGCTCTGCGTCTTGGCGGTCGCGACCATCGCGTTCGCCGCGTGGTGGAGCCTTTACCGGGACCAATCGGGTCCCCGCCCGATCGACGGCGACGTGTTGGCCAGCCTCGATCTTTCCGCGCGCGCGGCATTGATCGCTGATCAGGCCGTTGAAAGCGGCGCGCCCGGCGCGATTGTGCTCCTGCGGTCGCGCGGCGATCAAGCAGTGGCCACCGCGGGCTCGACATCGAGGGCGCGGGGCGCCCGTATTGATCCTGACACCCCTCTTCGCATTGCAAGTGTCTCGAAACTCTACACGGCCGCTGTTTTGGTGGATTTATCCCGGCGAGGGCTCATTGACCTCGACACGAAAATTGACGCCTATCTCCCCGCGCCCATGATCGCTGACCTTCCCAACGGCAAAACGGTAACTGTTCGGCAGCTCTTAAACCACAGCGCTGGCATTCCCGATTACCTCGACCTTCGCCATTACCTGTTTGGTGATTGGACGGTCGAGCTCTCTATGGAGCGAGCCTTGCGCGCATCGAAGCGTCAGGCAGCCCCTTTTCTTCCCGGGGAGCGAACGCGGTATTCAAACATGGGCTATCTGTTGGCCGGTGCGATTGCCGAACAAGTAACGGAACAGACCTTCTCCTCCTTGATTGACGAGGTTTTGGTTGAACCGCTCGGTCTTTCGGCGACCTATTATGGTGTTCATTCCCCTCCTGGTGCCGATCTTCATGGCTATGGTACAAAGCTACGTCCGTGGGCTGATGCATTTGTTTTTTGGCAGCATGCAGGACCCGATGCAGGCATCATGGCCTCAGCGAGCGACGTTGCCCAGGTGCTGGATGCGCTTGTGTTGCATGATGAGCGGCTCAACGGACTTGGGTCAGCGATGCTTGAGCAACCCATTGGTCATCCTGGCCATTTCGAACGGGCGCTCGGCTTTGTGATCCGCCGATCCGGCAGTGGATTGCCCATCATTGGTCACCGGGGGGACGTTCCTGGTTATTTGACCTTCGCCCATGCCGTCCCTGAGGTGGAAGGTGTTGTGGTTGGTCACATCACCTGTGACTGCCCTGCTCTTCTCTCGGTGATGGCTGACCAAGCGGTGCAAGCGGTCGCGCTGGCGCAAACCCCTTAAACGCCCCAACCAGCACGTCGTGGCTTGATCGGTCCTCCGCAAGACCGATCAGACGTCGATATTGTGCATGCTCTACCGAAGCGTTAGCAGCAAACGATGCATATCCTTGGACTTCTGGTGATGATCATCGGGGCGGTATCGGTTTGGTGGTGGCGCCTCAAAACAGCGAAGGACGCCGCAGACACCGTGATCGATGCCGCGGAACGTTTTCGCGGGAAGCGGCGTCGCGCCAAGATCGCCGATGCGACATCCTTTTCCCCCATCACGGCGATCGATGGGCCTGTTCCCGCTGCTGCCACGTTTATTCATCTCGTCGTCGGCGAGGAGGCTTGGCCAGCCGCGCATGGGCGGGTCCGCAGCCGTTTGGCTGACGTCTCCGACCTCAAAACTGCTGAAGAGGCTGTCACCTATGCGGAGTGGGCCGCGCGTCAGCCTCTCGATCATGACCGTGCACTGAAAATACTGACCGACATGCTCCGTCAGCAATTGACCCTCGAAGAGCGCCAAGACCTCGCCTCTATGCTTGACGATGCTTCCTTGAGCGCTGACCAAGAGGTCCAAGCACGGGCCAGCAGAGCGGCGATCAGCCTCATCAATTAGCGATCATTGTCCGCTGTTAGCGCATCGTTCTGATCACGGAGCCAGCGGTTCCAGCCACCAATCCCGCAGTCAACGCACTCACAAGAATGCCAATGACATAGCTGGCACCAACGCCGACGAACCGCCCAACCCCGCCGGCCCATGCGAAACCGTCGAGTCCGAAATTCTCAAGTGTGCGGACAAATACCTCAGCCAGACTGCCGACCCATTGCCCCATCCCCACAACAATCCCCGATCCCAAATTAACCACCACCTGGATCATCGCGAGCGCCAAAAAGATCAAAAAGAGGCGCAATCCATTGCCTCCAGCACTCACCCGCAAAGAGAGAGAAAACGGCGACTGCGTGCCGGCAGCGATGGCAAAGGGCCAAAGAAAAAGACGCACGCCCACATAGGCAAGCACCAAAGGCATCAGCACCCAACTGAGGAAGACCTGAAGGTCACGCAGCGGGGTCACATCGGCCAAAAGCACATTCACCTCCCCGCCGTGAAGACTGCCTTCATCAAAAACGAAGACTTCTGTTATTTCAATTTCTTGGATCAACTCCTCGGTCAGGGACACACCGAGACTTGTCGGCCCAACAGCCACGAGCAGCGCAGCAAAAACACTTAAGAGAGCAACCAGGGCAAATCGAACCTGCCGGACGCCAAACGCCAGGTGAATGCTTTTCGGTGTCAGCGTCTCTCCAAGCGCCGCCATACGGGTCAATGGCACCATATAGGCTGCTGTGAGACACAACGGTACAGCGATGCTCAGGACAAAGATGAAAGAGCGCGGTGCACCGCTGATCACCATTTGCTTCCACAAAAGTGGTGAGAGCGCCACCAGCAGCAAGGGAAACCACACAACCCTCAACACATCGTCAAAGCGACTAACCGCAAATCCAAGAGCGTCATGCGTGACGCCCACCATATCAAGTCGTCCACGCCCCATCGACTAACGCCTCACCATCGAAAACGCAAAATCGCGTCCATGCCCCTGTTTCATGGCAAGGTTGATCCACAACCACGCCATTTCTTCCAACTCTTTTGCGTGCTCTATCCCGCGGACCACCACGGTATCAAACCCTAACTCCTCTGAAAGCTGACGAACACAGCTCGCCGCCGCTTCGTCGCTCGAACAGACAAAATTTAAGGGTTGGCCTTCCGGGTACACAGCATCAGCCATCGTATCCGCGCCCATTTGATTGAACGCCTTGACAATCCGAGCCTTCGGAAGCTTGCTCTTGACGTAGGCCGCACCGGAGCTGTGGCCTCGCGGATCGAGCGCGGTAAAATCCTCATTGGTCGGATTGGTGCAGTCGATCAATACCCGAGAAAAGTCCGGGCCAAGAGCCTCGGCGACGCTATCAACCCGCACAAAAGGAACCGCAAGGACGGTCACATCGGCGGCGCTGGCGGCCTCTGTTACACCGGCCCGCTCCCCAGGCAGATCGAGGTGTTTTTCTTTTTTCGGGTTGCGGAGGCCGTAAACAATCGCATGGCCAGCCTTCCCCCACACGCGCCCAAGCGCGCGGCCGACGGACCCCCCTCCAATGATGGCGATTTTCACCAGTCACACCCCGGAACAACGACAGGAACGCTAAAGAGCAAAAGATAGGCTGTCCACTCATTGTCCCGGTGGGGCGATCGCGGCATGGACACACTTCGCCACCCGAGGGAGCATGTTGATTGTCTCGCCCGCCCCACCACCCATCCCGCCGGTTTGTGCTCGGAGGCAGCGCTGCCCTCGTTTTGGTGCCCAGCTGCAACCAAAACAGCCCGATGATCGATCATGACCGGCTTGCGCGCTTGGAAGCTGCGATGGGCGGGCGATTAGGGGTCTCCGCGGTTAACCTTGGATCGGGCAAGACGATGGTCCATCGCGGGGACGAGCGTTTTGCCTTTTGCTCGACCTTTAAGTGGCTGCTCGGCGCCTTGGTGCTGGCCAAGGTCGATGCTGGCACCGAACTTTTGACAACGCCGTTGTCCTTTGGCGCCGACGATATCCTCTCGCACTCGCCCGTCCTTAGCCCTGCCGTTGACCGGGGGGCCATGTCGCTCGCAGAACTCTGTGAGGCGACCATCACAACGAGCGACAATGCTGCTGCCAATCTGCTGATCAAACACCTCGGCGGCCCCGCAGCCTTAACCGCGCAACTTCGAGGGTTTGGCGATGAGGTGACGCGCTTTGATCGCTATGAGCTTGAACTCAACGAGGCCGCCCCCGGCGATCCCCAGGACACAACATCGCCCAACGCGATGCGCGCCACCATGGAACGGTTTCTTTTTGGCGATGCGCTCTCGGATGAAAGCCGTACGCTTTTGCGGACGTGGATGATTGATGCGGTGACGGGCTTTGCACGGCTTCGTGCGGGTATTCCTGAGGGCTGGGTTGCCGGTGACAAAACGGGCACCAACCTGACCAACATGAACAACAACCTCGCCTTCGCGATACCGCCAGATGCTGCGCAGGCGGACAGCGGCCCGGTCTTGATCACCAGCTTTATCGACGCGCGCCATCCTTTCAGCGAAGAGCGAAACAATGCGCATGCGGAAATCGCTCGCATGGCGTTTGCCGAGCTTTAACCCCAGCAGCGAGCGCGACCTGGAACGCTGCAC
Source organism: Pseudomonadota bacterium (assembly GCA_039033795.1). Lineage (GTDB taxonomy): Bacteria > Pseudomonadota > Alphaproteobacteria > Caulobacterales > Parvularculaceae > Parvularcula. The sequence continues at coordinate 16,718 of JBCCBY010000015.1, forward strand.
TTGGATAGGCTATCGGCCTTCTATGACCACGATCCATATCATTGGCGCTGGCCTTGCCGGTTCGGAAGCGGCTTGGCAGGCAGCCAACGCGGGCGCCACCGTCGTCCTCCATGAAATGCGCGGTGTGCGCGGCACCGAAGCGCATCAGACCGACCAATGCGCCGAACTCGTCTGTTCAAATTCCTTCCGGTCCGATGATGCCCAATACAATGCTGTGGGGTTGTTGCATGAGGAAATGCGGCGCTGCGGTTCCCTCATCCTCAGGGAGGCCGACCGTCACCAAATCCCCGCAGGTGGCGCCCTTGCGGTGGATCGTGAAGGATTTGCTGAGGCTGTGACGGCCGCCCTCCACGATCATCCGCGGGTCACCCTTGTCCGTGAAGAAGTGTCTGGCCTTCCGCCCACAGATTGGGGTCCGACCGTTATTGCCACCGGGCCCCTGACGGCCGAAACGCTCGCCAAGGATATATTGGCGGTCACCGGTGAAGAGCATCTGGCTTTTTTCGATGCAATCGCACCTATCATCTATAAAGACTCGATCGATTTTTCGAAGGCTTGGTTTCAGTCGCGCTACGACAAACCTGGTCCCGGGGGGACGGGAAAGGATTATATCAATCTACCGCTTAATGAAGTTCAGTACAACACTCTTCTTGATGCTATTCTCGAAGGTGAGAAAACCGATTTCAAGGAATGGGAGAAAACGACCCAGTATTTCGATGGCTGTTTACCGATCGAAGAAATGGCGCGGCGTGGTCGTGAAACCTTGCGCTTTGGCCCAATGAAACCCGTTGGACTGACCAATCCGCATCAGCCTGAGGTGAAACCTCACGCTATTGTCCAGCTTCGCCAGGATAATGCTCTTGGTACGCTCTACAACATGGTGGGTTTTCAGACCAAACTGAAATACGGTGCCCAAAGTGACGTGTTGCGTATGATCCCAGGCCTTGAGAACGCAACCTTCGCACGACTTGGCGGTATTCATCGGAACACGTTTCTTCATTCGCCAAAACTGCTTGATGAAGAATTGCGACTGCGGGCCCGGCCCCATTTGCGCTTTGCAGGACAAATCACGGGCGTTGAAGGTTATCTCGAAAGCGCCGCGATCGGTCTTCTCGCAGGCCGTCTCGCCGCCGCCGAAAGCACGGGCAAGCAAAAGCGCCTACCGCCGAGGACCACCGCTCTCGGTGCGTTGCATCACCACATCACCGCAGGTCACGTCGATGGGGGAAAAGGCAGCTTTCAACCGATGAATGTTAATTTTGGTCTGTTCCCTGAGATCGAAACCCCCACGCGCAACGCCGATGGACAGCGCTTACGAGGCAAAGAAAAAGCGCGTGCCCGCAAAAGGGCCATGACCACCCGTGCGCTCAACGACCTCAGCAATTGGCTCGCGGAGGACCGAAGGGCCGCTTAGCCAACACGAGTCGTTCCCGAGAACAAAGCAAAAACATCTGGACGTGCCAGTTTTGTTCTCGTATAGAGACTGCATGCAAACTCCCCTTCACTTTGCGATCGACAACCGTCTTCCCGAAATTCTGGAACGGGTCCGACAACTCTTTCCGGGACGGCGGGAGGCAGTGGTCACCTCTCCCTTGGATCAACTGATTTATGGGGTGGTGGCAAAGGATCTGTCACCGGCTGGTGCTTTGGCCTCCTATCGACGCTTGCGGTCAGGCTTTCCGCGATTGGTGGCCCTGCGCGATGCACAGCCCTCGGAACTTCAGGCCTACTTGGTGGGGGTTCCGGCAGCAGCGCTCAAAGCGGCCGCCATCCCTGATCTCTTGCGACGGGTAGACGACGCATTCGGCTCGCTGTCTCTTGATGGCCTTGACCGTTTGGACAGCGAGATGGCGCGACGGTTTTTGCTCCGCCTTCCGCAAGTCACAGACGATGTTGCCGCTTCGGTCCTGACGCTCACGGGCCGGGACCGCGCGGTGCTCTCTGTCGATCAAGACACAGCTCGCCCTTTGCGCCGCCTGGCGCTGGGGGAGCGCGGCTCCCCCCTTTCTGCCTTGCCCCGTCAATTGATCGAGCGTGCCCCGGCAGAATGGCGGAGCGCGGAGTTCACTGATTTAGGCCGCGGGCTGGCCAGGGTGGCAGACCGCTGGTGCCATCAGGGAAAGCCGGATTGCAGGTCGTGCCCATTGGCAAGCGTGTGTCCATCGGCGCAGGAGACGAGCCATGATGAGAGAAAGGTGGTGGCCTTCCCTAACCGCTTTGTTCAGTATAGAGAGCAGTAGCTTGGCCTTCAATTCAGCCGGAAAGAACAGCTCGAAAGATGAGCAAGCGTTGGAGGAAAGGGTTTTGCACCACATGAGCCTGGCGCTTGGTGGTGCGGACAAGGGCGAGTGGTGCGGCGGACAAGGGCTGGCTTTGCGATGGTTGGCACCGAAACGACGACAGGCGTTGAACAAGTTCATCGCGCATCTCAGGACGCGCCGCCAAAGCCCGGGCAAAGCGCCTGGCGATGGGCTCGGGGCCCTCTGCCGTCGCGCTTGCCGTTGGATCGGCTTTGATCTGAGCAAGAGCATGGAAGGTGAGCGCGTCCCCGCTCGTTGGTTCCCTTCCGTCAAGCTCATCCAGCGCGGCAGCCATCGCTCCGTAAAGAGCGGAGCGCTTCGTCAGCGCATCGCCCAAATCTTGATCGTCGCCGGGCTCCAAAAAGGGGGCAAGGGCATCGAGCGCCTGATCGAGATGGGGCCTTATGAAGGATCGCTCAGCGACGCTCGCAACCAAGGCCAACACCGCTGGATGCTGGCGCGCAGGTCCCTCTCCATAGACCTCACCAATCGCTTCGCGCCACCACGCAACGCGTATCGAGCCAAGCACCGGGTTGCTGACACGACTGGGGATCGTCAAAATCTCGGCAAAAAACCCAAGGACAGCGAGCCACGCGCCGCGAATGTCACGCGGCACATAGGGCAGGATCAAGAGCCAGTGCGGCTCAAACCGTTCGACCTCCGCCAACACATACGCCGCGTCATCAGCAGCCAATGGTGACAATTGGTCTGGCCTCATGAGGCGGCGGTAGCAGAATCCACCTTCGATCCGGTCTCGGACCAATCGCGTTTGACACCCGTCTGCAACAGAAGCGGGGACGCAATATAAACAGTGGAATAGGTCCCCACGATCACCCCCCAAATGAGGGCAAAGCTAAAGCCGCGCAACACCGATCCACCAAACACAAACAAAGCAACGACAGCCAACAGCGTGGTCAGCGAGGTCATGATCGTTCGGCCGAGGGTCTGGTTTACCGACAAATTGATCACGTCCTTGAGCGGCATTTGCTTGTATTTGCGCAGATTTTCGCGAATGCGGTCATAGATCACCACGGTGTCATTCATCGAATAACCGATAATCGTCAAAAGCGCCGCGATAATGGCCAAGGTGAACTCAAGCTGGGTCACGGCGAAAACACCGATGGTCAAAATCACGTCATGGGTCAAAGCGAGGATGGCACCGATGGAGAACTGCCACTCGAACCGGAACCAGATATACGCCAACATCAAGCCAATCGCGACGACAAGCGCCGTCACACCGCGCTGAACCAATTCGCCCGAGACCGTTGGTCCCACAACATCAACACGACGAACACTGATGTCTTCACCGAGGACTTCCTTCAGCGCCACCTGAACAAGGCTCGCCACCTCATTCTGTCTGGTGTCACCATCCTCTTCGTCAATCACCGCTTCAATAAAAGCAACGATGCCCTGCTCACCGCCAGGATTGGTGATGCTCTGAACACGGACGTCGCCTAAATC
>JBCCBY010000016.1:0-19206 GCA_039033795.1 Pseudomonadota bacterium
CATCGGCGAGGACGCTGTCGTCAGTCCCGCGCTCGGCCCGCTCAGCTGCCTTGATCTCTTCCCAGGCAAGGGTTTGCCCCTCGGCATCCCGTCCATCAGCTTGGGTAAAAACATGGGGATGCCGACGGATCATCTTGGTGGTGACCGCTTCGCAGACATCATCAAACGTGAAGGCCCCGCGTTCGCTCGCCATTTGGCTATGAAAGACCGCCTGGAGTAGGAGGTCGCCAAGCTCGGACTTCAGCTGCTCATCCGTGCCGTTTTCGATGGCATCAACCACCTCATAGGCTTCCTCGATGCAATACTGCGCGATCGACTTGTGGTCTTGTTCGAGGTCCCAAGGGCACCCGCCGTCGGGATCGCGCAGGGCCGCCATGAGCTCTTTGAGGCCCTCCATGGAGCGGACATCTTGTGGGGGCTGTTTGGCCACTTATCAGGACCGGCGATTCTTTTGCTTTTCCTGCCACCAGCGAGTCCACACGGTGAGGCCAATGGCGAACGCCACCGCGATGCCACTAATGACTGCTGCTTCCAGAGTTGTCATCTGCCTCCGATTGATCGAATCTCTTGAGCGTGATGTACGCGCATAAAATATAGCAAACCAGCGCTCCTAGCGCAAAAAGTAGCCTGCCTTCCAAGGTCTCGGCCGCAACAAATGCGGCAACGCCAAGGGCGAGAGTGAACTTTTCGAGGAGGTCTGCGTTACGTTCATCAATCGGCTTCATCGCTTAATGATAATATTCCCGGCGACGACGCCATGATGTTATCAGTCGACGATTTGTCCAATGTATAATTGTCACTCGCCGTCAGGCGCTCCGCCAGAAGACAAGCATTTCGCTGCTGGCTAGCAGTTGACTGGCAATAATGAGCGCGAACCTCGTCATGACAGGTGGGATGTAGCTCCATAAGCATGAACAATGAGACTTTTGCCTAAACCTATTGCCTGGAACCCAATTGAGCTAGCGCTTCAGCGTCGGGGTTGGCAGAACGTCTGCGTTGTGACCAAAGGAGGACCACCATGCCGATCAAGGAATCCAAATATATTTGGCGGAACGGTGTCATGGTCCCTTGGGCCGAGGCGACGACCCATGTGATGACCCACGCGCTTCTCTACGGTACCTCTGCCTTTGAGGGCATCCGCGCTTACCAGACCCACAAGGGCACGGTGATCTTCCGCAACGAGGCGCATGTCGATCGCTTGTTCTATTCGGCGAAGATCTACGGCATCGGCATCCATTATACCCGGGACGAGGTGATGGAGGCGGCGCGCCACACCGTGCGCGAAAATGGTCTGCAGGCGGCCTATATCCGCATGAATGCTTATCTGGGTTATGGTGAAATGTCTCCGGCAGCGGTCGGCGCGCCGGATGAACTTGATATCATCGCCTTCGAACTGGGTCGCTATTTGGGGGAGGAGGGTATTAAGCAAGGCATTGATGTGTGCGTTAGCTCGTGGCGGCGAAGCGCTCCGGGAACGATCCCTGCTGGCGTCAAAATGGCGGGCAATTACCTCTCGAGCCGCTTGATCACGACGGAGGCAAAGGGCCGCGGGTGCACGGAGGGCATTGGCCTTAGCCATAGCGGCAACGTCTCTGAAGGGGCTGGTGAGAACCTCTTTATGGTCCACCGTGGGCGGATCATCACCCCGCCGATGGCAGCATCGATCCTTGGCGGCATCACCCGCGATTCAGTGATCACGATGGCCAAAGACCGCGGTATGGAGGTCGTCGAGCAAGAGATTTCCCGCGAGATGCTGTACGCTGCCGACGAATTGTTTTTCACGGGCACCGCAGCAGAGGTCACGCCGATCCGCTCCGTGGACGGCATTGCTATCGGTGAGCAAGGCAACAAACCTGTGACCTCGCAGCTCCAAGAAGCGTTCTTCGGCCTTTTTGATGGGACCACCGAAGACACCTATGGCTGGCTCGACCCCGTTGGGGGTTAAGTTCGCGTGGCGGATGACCGCCAACCAACGATCGCGTCCCAAGCCAGCGGCCTGATCCTAAAGACTGGAACAGCCATTCTAACTTGTCCTGATCCTCCGTTCGCTGCAGTCTCGGCATCAAAAAAGGAGGATACCTGTGAGCGAGAAGGGTGCATGCCTCGTCATCGGTGCCGGTGACGATACAGGCGGCGCGGTGGCGCGCGCCTTTGCCCGTGAGGGCTACACGAGTTGTTTGGTGCGGCGGGCACGCAACACCGACGAACTCGAAGCATTGGCGCAGTCAATCCGTGATGAAGGCCATCATGCCATCGCGATGCCTGCTGATGCTCGGGATGAGGACGAAATGATCGCCCTGGTCAGCAGAGTTGAGGCGGATGTTGGACCGATCGAGGTGGCCGTCTTTAACATCGGCGCCAATGTGCAGTTTCCGATTTTGGAGATGACGTCGCGCGTCTATCGAAAAGTCTGGGAGATGGCTTGTTTCTCAGGCTTTTTGATGGGCCGTGAAGTGGCGCGGCACATGCTTCCGCGTGGGCGGGGGACCATCATCTTCACCGGCGCGACCGCAAGTTTTCGGGGCCGGGAGAACCTCTCCGCCTTTGCCGGCGCAAAGCATGCCCTGCGGGCACTGGCCCAGTCCATGGCGCGGGAGCTTGGGCCGAAAAACATCCATGTGGCCCATACCATCATCGATGGCATGATCGATTCGCGCTTTATTCGGGAAAATATTCCGGGGGTCGATGATATGCGAGAAACTGACGGTATTCTGAACCCTGACCACATCGCCCAGAACTATGTGATGCTGCACAATCAACCACGCGACGCCTGGACCCGCGAGTTGGACCTCCGTCCGTGGAAAGAACAATGGTAGGAGACGACCTATGACAGTCAACCCAGAATTCCATTTCGACTTTGGAAGCCCGAACGCGTACTTTGCGCAACACGTTTTGCCTGAAATCGAGGAGCGCACGGGTGTGACATTCACCTGGGTGCCGGTCCTTCTGGGCGGCATCTTTAAGGCGACCAAAAACCAGGCGCCATGGATGGCCTTCGCCGATGTCAAAGGAAAGATGGCCTACGAACAGCTGGAAATCGCGCGGTTCCAAAAAGATCACGGCATCACCAAATTTCTTTTGAACCCCCACTTCCCCATGAACACGCTGATGATGATGCGGGGGGCCACAGCGGTGGAAGGCACCGATGATTTCGGCGCCTATTGCGATGCTTGTTTCCAAGGTATGTGGGAAGACGGAAAGAAAATGGACGATCCTGCGGTTCTTTTGGCTGTCCTCACCGAAGCTGGCCTTGACGGATCGGCCATTCTTGAAAAGGCGCAGACCCCTGAGGTGAAAGCCAAGTTGATCGCCAGCACCGATGCGATTGTCGAACGCGGAGCGTTTGGGATCCCGACCTTCTTCGTTGGGGATGAAATGTTTTGGGGCAAGGAACGTCTTGGCCAAATCGAAGCTGAGATCGTGAAGCATAAGGGCTAAGTCCTCTGGTCCCGGAATTTCTTTTTCTGTTCGCTGATCGTGCTGGGACACTTGTCTTCGCCTTGTCCGGCGGCATCGCGGCGGTGCGAAAGGACATGGATCTTTTCGGCGTTGTGATGCTGGCGTTTTTGCCGGCGGTGGGAGGGGGAACGCTCCGGGATCTTTTGCTCGACGAGCCTGTGTTCTGGCTCGCTGATTCCTGGACATTGTTGTTCGCGTTGGCAGGAGGGCTGGCTGCTTTTTTTGCCGCATCAGCGATTGATGCTTGGAAACCGCTTCGCTGGGCTGACGCTGCGGGCCTTGCTCTTTTTGCAGCATCCGGCGCTGCGAAGGCCCACGAATTGGGGTACAATATCGTCGTTGTGCTGATGATGGGGGTGATCACCGCGACGTTTGGGGGTCTGTTGCGGGATGTGGTGGCCAATCGAGAGCCGCTCATCCTGAAAGACGATGTTTACGCCACGGCGGCCCTCTTCGGTGCCGTGGTCTTTGTCGGGCTAGCGTCGGTTCCAGGTTTAGAGGCGACCGCTTTTCTAGGGGCGTGCATAGCGGCCTTTTTGTTGCGTGGGGCAGCGATCATCTTCGATTGGGCGCTTCCAAAGCCCAGGCCATAAGTCGTCAGATGTCCCTCTGGCGGCGATGACGTCAACAATTCACCCTCGACGAGTGGTGACATTATTTTGCCTTTTGAGGCGAGTAGCGCGATAAGCTTATCGGTCGATAGGACATTAGGCGCCACTCCACTGCATTCTGTCGTGAATGGTAACGCGCCACGAAATTCTGTCGTGTTTCGTCCGGGACGATATGGCCCGACTGACTTTACACTTTTTTGTGAGGGATGTTCAGTGCTATATGTACTGGACAGTACGATTGGATCACCATGGAGGGATCCTATGATGTCAGATGGATCGGCGTTGCGGTCGAGTTTCGGACAGTCGGCTCGTTCAAGCTATATGTCGGGCCTTGTTGCTTATGCGGTGGGCAGGGGGCTTTCTCTGTCCGCTATTGAGGCCCGAACGGGAATGAAGGGATACGGTCTTTTTGATCCTAACGGAACGCATACAGAAGAATTTCCATCAGTTGTTTGGAAGTTGTTGGAGGAGCGTTTCCCCAATGAAGTGCTTTCACTTAGCATGGCGACATCGGCACCTTACACAATGTTCGGTGCACTGTTTACCGGTGCCGAGTTTGCTAAATCTCTTCGTGTCTCCCTAACACGGATTGCGCGCAACCGTCTTCTCTACTCACCGTCAATGGTCATGACGTTCACCGAGGATGGAGACGAGTACAAGTTCACCTGCAACCATCCGCGCAATGAGTCCGAGGATGGTCGCGGGGCGGAGCTTGGTATGGGCCTCGTGGTGCGATTTATCCGCGAGGTTCTTGGCCTCGACGAGGCGGTGAAGCGTATTGAGCTGACCAACAAGCCGCATGGCCCGCTTCATCATTACCAATCCTTCTATAACGTGCCGATCCGGTTTGAGCAGGACGAGCCCGCCGTCATCTTGCACCGTGCAAGTTTGGACAAGCCGCTGAGGCAGGCTGATGTGGAGCTGTTTACGTTCATTGAGCGGTATTTCGAAGAAGGTTTGCGGCTCGCCGATCGTGATGGATTGCCGATTGAGGTCCAACGCCTTCGCGAGGGCATCTTACAAAATGCATCACGCGGAGAGTTCAGCGCAGCTGCCGCCGCGGTTGGTGTCAATATGAGCCTCCGTGCTGCGCAACGTTTGGCGGCGCAACACGGGACATCGCTCCACGATCTTATCACCGATGTCCGCCGAGCAGCCGCAGAGAAATACCTCAGCAACCGCGAAATTGATACAGAAACAGTGGCTGCTCTCACTGGTTACTCGGAGGCGCGCGCGTTCCGGCGTGCCTTTAAACGATGGACAGGTCAGACGCCCTCAGAATACCGGCGCGGCATGCCGCCGTCGGCCGATGAGCATCCTTAACGCTGGCGTCATTTTAGCGTGGACTTCGCCATTGATTGGTTGCAGTCGTTTGCTGTCAGGCGGCCAGACGACCGCGTGAGCACGCTTTTGTGCTCCCGAGGAAAGTCCGGGCTCCCTGGCGGCAGGGTGCCGGGTAACGCCCGGCCAGCGTGAGCTGAGGGAAAGCGCCACAGAGACCAGACCGCCTTCTTCGGAAGGTCAGGGTGAAAAGGTGCGGTAAGAGCGCACCGCCGAGCCGGCAACGGCCTCGGGTCAAGGCAAGCCCCACCCGGAGCAAGACCGAATAGGGACGGCGTGCACGTTCTCTTGTGTCCATGCGGACCATTTGATCGTTGCGGGCCCGCCGCCAGGCTTAGTCGTCCGGGTTGGTTGCAGGAGCGGGCGCGCAAGCGCTCGCCATGAGATGAATGGTCGTCCGAAGGGACCTGCTTGCAGGTCCTGGGACAGAACCCGGCTTATCGGCCGCCTGACACTTTTCCCCAAAGGCGAACACCCTCACAGCGTTAATCTTCGTTGCGTTTTCGTTACCGCCATCAACCCGCGGGTGCCTGCTCAAATCTGTTTAGCATCTTGAAAGCCCATTGTTTCCCATGCTGTCCCATGCTATCCCAAAATGGACCAACGTAGACCAGCAAGAGGTGCGGCGGATCCGATGAATGCCGCGACAAACAATCAGACCTCTCACGGGGTGCATGCGAACCCGGCCCGGTTCACCGGTCGGTACCCGGGCAAAATTGATGCAAAAGGGCGGATCGTGGTGCCGCCAGAATTTCGGCAACGCCTCACGAACAACGAGATTTTCGTTTTTCCTCACTTCGACGAGCCACTTCTTCAGTGTGGAGATGATCACCTGGTCAGTGACCTGCTATCGGCGCTCGGCGGTCTTGATGAATTCGACGATGATCGCGCCATCCTCGAAGAAGAGATCACCGGCGGGGTGATGCGTATCGTGATCGACGACACGGGCCGGACAGGTCTGCCCAAACTGCTCCGCGACCATGCCGCGCTTGAGGGTTCGTTGGGTTTTGCTGGTCGAGGTCAGCATTTCGTTCTTGGCACGGCGGCCTATCTTGACGAACGCCGCGGGGCGGCGCGCGCTGCGGCTCAGAAACACCGTGAAACACTCCGCGCCCGTATGCTTCCATCCATCCGTTCACGGAGGAGTTCATGAGCGCCCATGTCCCCGTCATGCTCCCTGAGGTGCTGGGCGCATTGCAGCCGCAAGAAGGCGAGCTGATCGTGGACGGCACATTTGGCGCCGGAGGCTACACGGCCGCAATTCTTGATACGGGTGCCCACGTTATTGCCTTGGATCGAGACCCGACGGCGGTTGCAGAAGGGCGGAGGCGCTTTGCTGATCAAGACCGGCTTCGTCTGATCGAGGCGCCGTTTGACACGCTCGATGCCGCTGTGACCTCCACCGGTTCCGCCGGTATCGACGGCGCCGTCTTTGATCTTGGGGTGTCCTCCATGCAGCTCGATCGGTCCGAGCGTGGTTTCTCTTTTATGCGCGATGGCCCCCTCGACATGCGGATGGGCGAGGGGACGTCCGCCGAAGAGCTGGTCAACACCGCCGACCAGGACGATCTGAAAACCATATTGTGGCAATATGGCGAGGAAAAGCGGTCAGGTGCGCTTGCATCGGCAATTGTCCGGGAGCGGCAAAAGGCACGGATCAAGACCACCGCCGCCCTGGCCGCCCTTGCTGGTCCGCAAAGAGCGAAAGACAAGATTCATCCGGCAACACGGATGTTTCAGGCGATCCGAATTTTTGTGAATGATGAGCTGGGTCAGCTGGTCCGTGCCCTGATGGCGGCTGAACAAATGCTGAAAGAGGGTGGGCGGATGGTCGTTGTGACATTCCATTCGCTTGAAGATCGTATTGTGAAGCGGTTTTTCTCGATCGCGTCGGGCGGCGAGGGCGGTGCATCGCGCCACCAACCTGAAATTGTCCGCGATGCACCGAGCCTCAAGCTCTTATCCCGCCGAGCAACCGCGGCGAGTGATGTCGAAGCAACCGCGAACCCCCGCGCCCGTTCAGCCAAATTGCGTGCCGCCATCCGCACGGCGTCACCGGTGACCAATTGGACCGATGACCGCCTTCAGCGCCTCGGCGCCCCATCCCTCGTCTTTTCGTCCCTTCAGCGCCAATGGAGCCCATCATGATCCGTGTGCTTGCCCTTTGTGTTCTCGCCGTTTCTCTTTCCGCCAGTGCAATTTTACGTTTGCATACGGAGACCTTGGTGAGGGCAGAACAGCAAGAGCTTGCTCGGCTCGATCGCGAACAAGGCCATATCGAATCCGACCTCGACCGGCTTCGTTTTGAGGTCGAGGTCTTGGCTTCCGCGCCGCGTCTGCATGAGCTGACCGCCGATCGTTTGCCCCTGGCCCCGGGCAGTGTGCGTCAGACCGCAGATGGCGAGGGATTGCGTGAAGTGCTCGATCCAATCGCCCGGTGGGAGCAAGACAGATGAACAGTATGGGAACGGGGCGTTTCCAAGTGGAGATGCTGTTCGACGAAATCGCCAGCAAGCAGGCCGATGACAACGCATTGACGTCCTCTGATGACAGCATCAAGCGCCGCCTCATGCTCTGCGGTGTCGGCCTTGCGGCTGCGTTTGGCCTTTTGGGCATCAGAAGCATTGACCTGGCGCTCGACACACCAGCACCCCGATACGATGTGGCGCGCACAGCGGCGACCGCAGAGGCCAGTCGATTGGAGGACAGCGATGGCCGCGTGCTGGCGATCAACGTGCCAGCTTATGGTCTTGCCATTAATGGCCAAGATGTGTGGGACCCAGAGGAAGCCGCCATGGGTCTTGCGTCGATCTTCCCCTCGGTTGACCCCGACAAACTGCGAGTCAAACTCTCCGCCGAACAACGTGTGGTGATTGATCGTGTGATCAATGACGCCGAGCGCGAGGCCGTGATGGCGCTTGGCTTGCCCGGCCTCAGCTTTCCGCCAACCGAGCAGCGCGTTTATCCCCAAGGACGGCTGTTTAGCCATGTTGTTGGCTATCAAATTCCCGGCCGAGGCGGTGTGACCGGTCTTGAAGGTGCCGCCACCCTGCGCGAGCTTGAAGGCCCCCAAACGACCACACTGGATGTCACGGTCCAGACGATCTTGCTGAGTGAGCTTGAGCGGGCGATGGATCGCTTTAGCGCCAAGGCTGCCTGGGGGGTCGTGATGAACGCCCGTGACGGATCCGTCGCGGCCCTGGCGAGCCTGCCCGATTTCGACCCAAATGTGCCGGGGCAAAGCCCCGCATCGGCTCGGCGAAACCGTCTCGTGTCTGACAATTACGAGCTCGGTTCGGCGCTCAAGGCGTTGACCGTGGCTGCCGCATTGGAGACCGGCATCGCTGATCTCAACACCCAAGTCGATGTTCGCTCGCCGCTTGTCGTTGGCGAGTGGGCGATTGAGGACTATTCAACCAAAGAGGCGATGATGTCTGTTGAACGGGTGCTGGCGACCTCGTCGAACATTGGCACGGGCCAATTGGCGCTTGCTCTTGGTGCGGACCGGTTTGTCGACGTCCTGTCGCGCTTTGGCATGACCGAACGCTTGGAGACAGCTCTTTTGGAAGGGCGGACACCCCTTTTGCCGCCCCGGTGGGGTGAGGCAGAAATCGTCACGGCGTCCTACGGACACGGCATTGCTGTCTCGCCTTTGCACCTCACCGCCGCGTTTGCCGCCACCGTTAACGGCGGACACTTGATCAAACCGCGCTTTTTTCAAAACGATCCAATTCAATCGGAGACGATCCTCCGTCCTGAGACCAGCGCTGCCATGCGGAGGGGTTTGCGGTCGGTGATCACGGCCGGGACAGGCGGTAATGCTGAGGCGATGGGGTATTATGTGATCGGAAAGACGGCGACCGCGGATAAACCTGTGGGGGGGCGTTACCTTGATGATGGCCCGTTGCTCTCAAGTTTTGTTGGTGCCTTCCCGGGCCATGATCCGGCCTATGTGTTGCTCATTTCGCTTGATGAGCCGCAGGGCACAGCGGACACTTACGGCTATGCGACCGCGGGTTGGACAGCGGCGCCGACCTTCCGGCGTGCGGTGGAGCGCCTGGCGCCGGTCCTCGGCGTCATGCCCGTGCGGCAGGATCAAGCAGCCGACGGTTTTCTTGACCGTCAGCTCCCAACGATCGAGGCTCCGATTGCGTCCATCAACAGGGAGGCAGACAGACAAGGCCGATGAAACTCCAGGAGATGACAGCGCTCGCCCGACGTCTGCCTGAGGTCGAGATCAAGGCACTGACGGCGAACAGCCGTCAGGTGCAAGCCGGATCGCTGTTTGCCGCCCTTGAGGGCGTTCAGGTTGATGGGCGCCGGTTTATCCCTGATGCGGTGGAGCGGGGGGCCGTGGCGGTGCTGGCTCGCCCCGGGACCGAGGCGCCTGTGCCCGTGATTGAAAGCGAACGTCCACGCCTCACATTGGCGCAGCTCGCCATGGCGTTTTATCCCGGTCAGCCGCGCGTCATTGCTGGTGTCACGGGCACGAATGGTAAGACATCGGTGGCGCGCTTTGCGAGCCAATTGTGGTCAGCGCTTGGCTGCTCAGCGGGAAGCATGGGCACGCTTGGGGCTTTTGCTCCGGGTTATGCGTATGCGCTGAAACACACCACGCCCGATCCGGTTGAGGTGCATCAGGTGATTTCGTCGATGGCTGGCATGGGCGCCACGCATCTTGCGATGGAAGTGTCGAGCCATGGGCTCGAGCAATACCGCGCCGACGGCGTGAACTTTAGCCTCGCTGCCTTCACCAACATCACGCGTGATCACTATGATTACCATCAGTCCCATGCTGCGTATTACGCCGCGAAGCGACGGCTTTTCACACAGCTTTTGCCGCGTGGCGGCAGTGTGGTGATATGCGCTGATGGTCCTGGTGCCGACGAAGCGATTGCTGACGCCAGGGCTGCGGGTCGCAAACCGGTGACCGTTGGGCGAAAAGGGGATCTGCTTCGCCTTGAATCGGTGGCCGCCACGTCCGGCGGTCTTGATGTCGTCATCGAAGCGAACGGTCAGACCCATCGGCTGGCGCTCCCATTGGTTGGTGCGTTCCAGGCCGATAACGCGCTGGTGGCGGCGGGTCTGGTGATCGAAAGCGGCCACCATGTGCATGATGTGCTTCCCCATCTTGAGACGATTTCAGCGGCGCCTGGACGGATGGAGCTGGCTGATCTTTTGACAACGCAAAAAGGCGCAGCCGGTGTTTATGTCGACTATGCGCATACACCAGCAGCAGTGACCACGGTGCTCCAAGCCGTTCGTCCCCACACCAAGGGGCGTGTCCATGTGGTGATTGGCGCTGGCGGTGATCGGGACAAGGAGAAACGCGCGCAAATGGGGGCAGCCGCGCATCAAGGTGCAGATGTTGTGATCGTCACCGATGACAATCCCCGGACGGAGGACCCTGCTGCAATCAGGCATCAAGTCGCCGCGGGCGCGCCAGGCGCGAAGATCATTGGCGATCGACGCGAGGCCATTTTTGAAGCGGTGAAAGGACTTGTTGCCGATGACACACTGGTCATCGCAGGCAAAGGTCACGAAAGAGGCCAAACGATTGGGGGGGTGACCTATCCTTTCAGTGATATCGATGTGGCGCGCGCTGCGGTGCAGAACGAGGGCTTCGGCGCATGACATCACTCCCTCTTTGGAAAGACTATCAAGTGGCGGCGGCGACCCAGGGCACACCTCGGGGCGTGACCGATTGGTCCGCTTCCGGCCTGTCGATCGATACAAGGACGCTCAAGCCGGGTGAGCTTTTCATCGCGATCGAGGCTGAACGTGATGGTCATGATTTTGTTCCTCAAGCGTTTAAAGCTGGCGCGTCGGCCGCTCTTGTTCGCAGGCCACTAGACGAAACGATGGGTCCACAGATTGTTGTTCGTCAGACCTTGACCGCGCTTGAGGCATTGGCAAGCGCGGCGCGTGACCGAAATTTCGGCAAGTTGGTGGGCGTGACCGGTAGCGCTGGAAAGACCACGACCAAGGAAATGCTCCGCTTTGCCTTAGCGCCTGCGGGCGATGTTCATGCTGCTGACAAAAGCTTTAACAATCATCTTGGTGTTCCACTGACACTTGCGGCATTGCCTGCAGACGCGCCGATCGGTGTGTTTGAAATGGGCATGAACCATGCGGGTGAAATTCGCAGTCTGACGGCGTTGGTTCGCCCGCATATCGCGCTCATCACCACGATCGCAGCTGCGCATTTGGAGTTCCTTGGGTCGATGGAGGCGATTGCCGATGCCAAGGCAGAGATTGCCGAGGGGGTCCGTCCCGGCGGCTCTGTTGTTCTTCCTGCAGACAGTCCTTATATTGATCGGCTTGTTCGCCGGAGCCAGGAAGCCGGCGCGATGACCATTTGTACGTTTGGGAAGACCGGCAGAGAAGCCAAGATCGAAAGCATCGACAGGGCGCCCGAGGGGCTGGTGGTGAAAGCTGACATTCTCGGCGAACGCCTGACGTTTCGGTTGTGCGCTGAGGGGCAGCATATGGCGTCAAACGCTGTTGCGGCTTTGCTCGCGGCCGCCTTGGCGGATGTTGACAGCAAAGAGGCGGCCGAAGCGATCGAGGCCTTTCGGCCCGGCGGTGGACGCGGTGCAACCTCGACCCTGACCTTTGGCGACATCTCGGTGGAGGTGATCGACGAGAGCTACAACGCCAATCCCGCCTCCATGCAAGCGACGCTCGCTGTGCTGTCCAGCCGCCAACCCCGAGGCCGCAAGATCGCCGTTTTGGGGGAGATGCGGGAGTTAGGGCCCGAGACGGCCTCGCTCCATGCCGCGTTGGCGGACGCTGCGGCCGGTGCTGCGGATCTTGTTTACACGGCAGGCCCCATGATGGAGCATCTGCGTGACCGGCTTCCGGACGACAAACGCGGCGTGCATACGGACAACGCCGAGGATCTTCTTCAAGTTTTGTTAGAGAATCTCCAGGATGGCGACCTTCTGCTTTTCAAAGGGTCGAACGCTTCTAGGGTCGGACCGCTTGTGGCCAGCCTGATGGAGGCTTCGAAGGGGAAGTAATGCTGTATCATTTGTTCGTTCCGCTCGCGGACGAGTTTCAAATATTCAATCTTTTCAGATATATCACGTTTCGTGTTGGCGGTTCTATCATGACCGCACTGATCGTCGCGTTTTTGATTGGGCCGGGCCTGATCAACTGGATGCGCACGAAGCAGGGTAAGGGGCAGCCGATCCGTCAGGATGGTCCGCAGACCCATATCGTTGAAAAAGCAGGCACCCCAACCATGGGCGGCGTGCTCATTCTGCTATCCGTGGTGGTCTCCACGCTTCTCTGGGCGCCGCTCAACAACGGTTATGTCTGGATGGTGTTGACCGTCACCATGGTGTTTGGCCTGCTTGGTTTCTATGATGACTACTTGAAGGTCAAAAAGCAGACGGCCGATGGTGTCGTTGGCTCGATGAAACTCTTGGTCCAATTCGCGCTTGCTTTTGCTGCTGGTGCCGCCTCGATCGCGATCTTTCGCTCGTCGGCGAATGTGGATCTCGACATGGCCACCGGACTCGCGCTTCCCTTTATTGGTATGATTTTACCCTTAGGTGTTCTGATCTACCCGTTTGCGGCGGTGGTGATCGTGGGTTCGTCAAATGCTGTCAATTTGACGGACGGTCTTGATGGCCTCGCGACGGTTCCCGTGATCATGGCGGCAGGCAGCTTTGGCTTGATCGCTTATCTGACCGGCCGGGCGGATTATGCGCAGTATCTTGGTATTGTTTACGTGCCGGGCGCGGGGGAGCTCGCTGTGATTTGTGGCGCGATGATTGGCGCGGGACTTGGCTTTTTGTGGTTCAACGCGCCGCCAGCGATGATCTTTATGGGAGACACCGGGTCACTGGCGCTGGGCGGCGCTCTTGGCGCGATTGCCGTCGCGGTGAAGCATGAAATCGTGTTGGCGATTGTCGGTGGTCTCTTTGTCTTTGAGGCGCTTTCGGTGATGATTCAGATCGCAAGCTTTAAGCTGACCGGCAAGCGGGTCTTCCGCATGGCGCCCGTGCACCACCATTTTGAGCAATTGGGCTGGAAAGAGCCCACCATCGTGATTCGGTTTTGGATTATTGCGTTTGTTTTGGCCCTTATTGGGCTCAGTACACTGAAGTTGAGGTAAGATGCTTAAAAGCAGCCGTTTTCCGGACGAAGGCCTCTTGGCTTATCTTGGACCGGCACTGACGGTTTCAGCGCTCGCGGCTCTTGAAGGCCGGGGCTATAAGATCATCGAATTGGTTGCGCCAGGCCAGCCTGACAGCGACCTACCGGACAGCATTAACGGGCTTATTCTCGGTATCGGTTGTAGCCATCCTTTGCGCGGGGCGTTCCAGACCGAGGCGGAGAGGCGTGGTCTACCATGCGCAACGGACCTGGCCTTCCTGGCGGAAATCCAATTGACGATGGCTGCGAAACCTCGCCGCCGCATTGTGATCACGGGGTCCGCTGGAAAAAGCTTCACCTCCGTTCTCGCCCAGCACCTCTTGCTGCAGGGGGGTGTGCAAGCCGAATGGGTTTCCGACGACGAAGGTTACCTCAATCTTCTCGGGTCGAAATGCGAAGCGGCATTGTTGGAAGTGCCAACGGCCTCTTGCCGCGAGGCCATTGGGCTTCATCCAGGTGTCGTTGCTGTCTTGAACCTGTCCGATGAGCATGGCGGGCCCATCGCGCCGTCGCTGCGTGATGCGGCGGCTGATCTGCTGGTGTCGGCACCTGTTGGCGTTCTTGGCGCTGATGATTTGGGCACACAGAGCCTCATGATGACGGCCCGCCGCCGCATGCGCCCAGGTGACCAGCGATTGGTGCCGATTTCGGGGGGCGCCACGCTGAGCGATGGCTGTTTTGCTCTTGATCAGTCGATCTATGCCAACACAAAGGGGCGCACCCGGCGCATTGCACAATTTAATGGAAGCCCGGTCCTCCTGGGAACGCATCTGGCGCAGGACGCAGCAGCGGCGGTTGCGCTGGCCATGGAGTTTCATGTCAACGACACGAGCATTGGTCATGGACTGGCCACGTTCCGCGGTCTTTCTGGACGTTTCGATTGCATCGGCACCGACGGCCGAGTCGTTTTTGTTGATGATCGGTCATCGACGTCCCTTGCGTCTACCGAGGCTGCTATTGCCGCGTGTCCAGACGTTTTTTGGATCGGTCAAACGCTCGGTCCCTTGCCAAAGAAAATCAAGTCTCTGATCAGAAGTGCCTTTTATGTGACCCCTCCGGACGGGTCGGGGCCGCCCGCCGATGGCATTGTGACCTTTAAAGATGCCGACGAAGCAACAGCAGCGGCGCTTCGTTCGGCCACCGATGTGATGCGGGCTGAACCCCTTGCAACACCCGTGATCCTCTTCTCGCCTGGTGGTCGGGGACTGGAGCGGCAGGGGGAGCTCTTCCGCATCAAGGCGCTCAGTTTCTTGAGCGAGGGACAGCGCGCGCATGGTTGAGGCTGTTTTTGCTCGGCTTGAGGCGCGGTCGCCAGCCTGGCCGAGCCGTGTTTTTGCCGGCTTTGACCAATGGCTGATCTTTGCCTTCGGCACGTTGGCGGTGCTTGGTCTTGTCTTGTCCTTTGCTGCAGGACCCGTGGCGGCCGGCCGGATAGGAATTGCGGACCCTTTTCATTTCACCGAACGGCATGTTTTGTTTTTGGCGGTGACCACGATTGGCATCTCGGTCACGGCGATGTTGCCTGTGGCCATGGCCAGACGACTGGGCATCCTCGTTGGCCTTGCCTCGCTCATTTTGATTGTCGGGCTCTTAATGTTCGGTGTCGAGATCAAAGGCGCCAAGCGCTGGTTACATATAGCGGGCTTTGGCCTTCAGCCGTCTGAGTTTTTAAAGCCCGGCTTTATCATGGCGGCCGCATGGTTCTTGTCGGCGAAGCCGGGGGAGGGCTTCCCGGGTAGCCTTGCGAGCCTGTGCCTTTACGGGTTCGCCTCTATCTTGCTGCTGCTACAGCCTGATTATGGTCAGTGGGTTTTGCTGACCGGCATTTGGGCACTCATGTTCTTTGTTGCGGGATGGAGCTGGGCGTGGATTGGGGGGCTTGGTTCGGCTGCGGCGGCAGCGATGGCCGTCGGCTATGCGACCCAAGACCATGTTCGAAGCCGGATTGACCGCTTTTTCGCGCCCGGAAGCGGCGAGACCTATCAAACGGACAAGGCAGCCGAAGCGATTTCGTCGGGCGGCATCTTTGGCCACGATCTTCATGAGGCGGTCGGGGTGAAAGCATCGCTACCCGATGCGCATACTGACTTTATTTACGCCGTCGCGGTGGAGGAATTTGGCGTGATTATGGGGCTGATGATTATTGGCCTCTTCGTTCTTATCGGCTGGCGGGGTTTGTCGGCAGCGTTGAAGACTGATGATGTCTTTCGTCGCTGCGCCATTGCTGGTCTCACCAGCGCGGTGTGCCTGCAGGCGGCGATCAATATCGGCGTGAATGTTGGTCTTTTGCCCGCGAAAGGCATGACCCTTCCTTTTATCAGCTATGGCGGTTCATCCACGCTGGCGCTTGGGTTCACCGCGGGACTTCTTTTGACACTCACCAGAAGGCCGAAGGCATGAAAGTAGCGCTCGCGGCCGGCGGTACGGGCGGGCATATGTTTCCAGCCCTGGCCTTGGCCGAAGAAGCCAAGGCCAGGGGCTGGTCGGTTTTGCTTCTGACCGATGAACGTGGAAATCGGTACACCGATGGGTTCCCCGCCAACCGCAAGGCCTTGCTCAGCGCTGCTAGCCCGAGCGCGAAGGGTTTGATCGCAAAGCTGCGGGCTGGATTGACGCTGATGAGGGGCATTGCCAAAGCGCGCTCAGAACTGAAGGCGTTTGGTGCTGATGCGGTCGTTGGGTTTGGCGGCTATCCTTCAGCGCCATCAATGCTCGCAGCACAGCGGCTTAAGCTGCCAACTGGTATCCATGAACAAAACGCCGTGCTCGGACGGGCCAATCGCTTGGCTGCCGGCCGGGCTGGTTTCATCGCCCACGGCTTTCCGATCTTGGAAAAATGTCCCAAGACAGCAGCCCGGCTGGAGCAGACCGGGAACCCCGTCCGCCTTGCGGTTCTTGAAGCAGCCGAAACGCCATTTGACCCGCCGGAAGAAGAAGGGACCCTGCGCCTTTTGATCTTTGGCGGAAGTCAGGGGGCGTCACTTTTTGCCAAGGTCTTTGCTCCAGCAATTGCCAGCTTGCCGCAAACGCTCCGTGAACGACTTGATGTCACCCATCAGGTCAACGAGGACCTGAGCGACGAGACAGCCAAGATCTATGAACGCGCCGGCGTTGAGGCAGAGATCGCGCCGTTTTTCAAAGATCTTCCCGAGAGGATCGCGAAGACGCATCTTATCGTTGCGCGTTCGGGCGCATCGAGCGTTGCGGAACTGGCGGTGATTGGGCGCCCGTCACTTCTTGTTCCTCTTAAGATTGCCATGGACGACCATCAGACGGTGAACGCCCAGGTGCTCACGGAGGCGGGCGCTGCCCAGCTTATCCATGAGGACGAACTCTCGCGGCGGACGGCGGCGTCGGCCCTCACCAAGCTTCTCGGTGATCCTGAAGGTTTGACGCGCATGGCTGAGGCGGCGAAGGGAAGAATGGAAGCGGGCGCGGCACAAACGCTCGCTGATCTTGTCGCGGCCTTGGCGCTTGAGGTTTCTGCGGCGAACTAGCCAAAGAAAGCCCCTGTATTGACTGAAAACGATATCAAAATTCGCCTGCCGTTTCCCACCGGACGTATCCATTTCGTCGGGATCGGCGGCATTGGCATGAGCGGGATTGCCCGTGTGATGCTCAATCTTGGCTATGAGGTGGGCGGTTCGGACATCGTGGAAAGCGACACTGTCCAACTTTTAAGGGGCCGCGGGATCGAGGTCGCCATTGGCCATCGGGCCGAGAACATTGGTGATGCCGCCGCGGTGGTGGTCTCGACGGCCATCGGCCCGGCGAACCCCGAAGTTGCAGCGGCGAGGGCACGCCACATTCCTGTGGTCCGGCGGGCGGATATGCTGGCGGAGATCATGCGTCTGAAGTGGAATGTCTGTGTGGCAGGCACCCACGGTAAAACCACGACGACGTCGATGATCGCGGCCCTTCTTGATGCAGGCAGCCTTGATCCCACGGTGATCAATGGCGGGGTGATCAACGCTTACGGCTCCAACGCTCGCCCTGGTGAAGGGGATTGGATGGTGGTGGAAGCCGATGAAAGCGATGGCACGTTCGTTCGTCTACCAACCACTGTCAGCGTGATCACCAACATCGATCCTGAACATCTCGACCATTGGGGTGATTTTGATGAGCTGCGTGCTGGTTTTGACCAGTTCGTCGAGAACACACCCTTTTATGGTTTCGGCGTTGTTTGCCTTGATCACCCTGAAGTCCAAGCCTTGGTGGGGCGGATCACGGACCGGCGCTTGATCACCTATGGCATGAATCCGCAAGCTGATGTGCGTGCGGAGAATATCAATTCAGCCAATGGTGTTCAGCATTTCGACATTCATTTTCGCGATCGTCATAGGTCTCTAAGTCGCATCGAGGGAGTGCGCCTGCCCATGCCTGGGATCCACAACCTGCAAAACGCCATGGCCGCTGCGATCGTCGCCCGTGAGCTTGGCGTGACGGATGATCAGATTCTCAAAGGATTTGAAAGCTTTGGCGGGGTGAAGCGGCGCTTCACAGAGACCGGCGCGTGGAATGGCGTCCGCATCATCGATGACTATGGCCACCACCCCGTCGAGATCGCCGCGACGTTGAGGGCCGCACGCGGCGTGACCGAAGGCCGGGTGATCGCCGTTATTCAACCGCATCGCTACACCCGCCTTGCCAATCTCTTTGACAGTTTTTGTGCCTGCGCAAACGAAGCGGACGTTGTCCTCATCACCCCTGTCTATGAAGCCGGTGAAGCCCCCATCGATGGCGCTAATGCTGAGGCGCTCGCGCAAGGGATGGCCCGGAACGGTCATCGCAACGTCCGTGCTCTGAGCGGTGTTGAAGAACTCCCAGGGCTAATCGCTGCGGAGGCAAAAGAGGGTGACCTCGTGCTCTGCCTTGGCGCTGGAGACATCACCAAGGTTGCCCAGGCACTCCCAGCCGCCCTTGAGGCCCGTTCGTGAATGCACGGGTGATGGAGGAGGCGGCGCTTGCTCCGTTCACCTGGCTGCGGGTGGGGGGTCCGGCCGATCGTCTGATCTTGCCGCGGGATGAGACTGAGTTGCGCGCCGCGTTGTCGGATATGCCAGCAAGTGATCCGTTGACGATCATCGGTGTGGGATCCAATCTCTTGGTACGCGATGGTGGACTTGAAGGGAATGTCATTCGCCTTGGCCCTGGTTTCGGCTCTATCGTCGTCGATGGGACGCGGGTGACAGCAGGAGCCGCGGCGCTTGATGCCAAAGTGGCGCGCAAGGCGGCGGCGGCCGGTGTCGGCGGCATCAGCTTTATGGCCGGTATCCCCGGGACGATTGGCGGAGCAATGCGCATGAACGCTGGCGCTTACGGCGGAGAGACCAAGGATATTCTGGTGTCCGCCCGTGCGCTTGATCGCCGAGGCCGCGTGGTCCAGCTCTCGCCCGCCGACTTCAGCTTTTCTTATCGCCATGCGGATGTTCCGCCGGATCTTGTTTTGATGGAGGCGACGTTTGAGGGCTCCCTTGGAGAACCCGAACAGCTCGTCTCAGAGATCGATCGTCAGCCTGACCAAGATGGTGGAGAAGGGCGGCAACCTGATCCCCTCAGAGGAAAAGCACGAGATCACCGCCGAGCATGTCGTGACCGCGACCGGCAACCACGCCCAGCGCACCTGCCG
>JBCCBY010000017.1:0-19105 GCA_039033795.1 Pseudomonadota bacterium
CACCGATCCCGCTCGGCCTTGTGCTGTCTGTCCTTGGCGTCATCGTCCTCATCAGTGCAAACCCTTGGTTTGCTCGATATATCCGTAGGCTGCGAAAAAAATCAAAGCCAGTCGACAACGCCTTGAAAACAGCAGAACAAGTTCTTCCCGAGCCCCTGGCCGATCCGTTGCGCCAAACCGAAATCGAAGATGAGGACGAGGACACCGAGACGGGCGCGAAGATGGGCCCGCCGATGCATCGCTCGCATCACCCGCGCCAACGTCGTTAGCGCTTCCCTGGATCGCGCGAACAGCGTAGGGGCGCGGGGTCTGATAACATTTCACCTGATCTTGGAGATCCGGCATGCCCGCAGCACGCGCCAAAAAGGCCGCGCCCACCGCCAGTTACAGCGCCAAGGATATCGAAGTTCTTGAAGGCCTTGAGCCCGTTCGCAAGCGGCCTGGCATGTATATCGGGGGTACGGATGAGCGTGCTCTGCACCATCTGTTTGCTGAAGTGCTTGATAATGCAATGGACGAAGCGGTTGCGGGCCACGCGACGCGAATTGAGGTTCACCTCAACGCTGATGGTGTACTGACAGTCGTCGATAATGGACGCGGCATCCCGATCGATAAGCACCCTAAGTTCAAGACAAAGTCTGCCTTGGAAGTGATCATGACGACGCTCCACGCTGGCGGAAAGTTCTCGAACAAAGCCTATGCGACATCCGGCGGTCTTCATGGTGTCGGAATTTCCGTGGTCAATGCACTGACCGATGATTTGACCGTCGAAGTGGCGCGGGATCAGATGCTGTATCGTCAAACCTATTCGAAAGGTGCGCCCACCTCGACGCTGAAAAAAGCGGGCAAGGCACCCAACCGACGCGGCACATCGATCAGTTTTCATCCGGATCCGGAGATTTTTGGTAAGGTCCTAAAATTCAAACCCAGTCGCCTTTACCGCATGGCCAAGGCAAAGGCTTATCTCTTTGGCGGGGTGGAGGTGCGTTGGTCCTGCGATCCAGCAACGCTGAAGGGGGACGAGAAAACACCGGAAAAAGACGTCCTCAAGTTCGATGCGGGCCTCAAGGATTATCTTGCGTCAATCATCGGTGAACGTCCCACCGTCACCATCGAACCCTTTGCTGGAAAGGTTGAACGCGAAGGCGGCCACGGGACAATTGAATGGGCGATCGCTTGGGGACCTGCCGGTTTCGAAGCGCCGTCTGGCCAAATGGCTGACGGCTTTGCATCGAGCTACTGCAACACGATTCCAACACCCGAAGGCGGCAGCCATGAGCAAGGCCTTCGTCAGGCCCTCACCCGCGGCCTCAAGGCGTATGCTGAGATGTCTGGCAACAAAAAAGCAGTGCAAGTCACGCCGGAGGATGTTCTTGGTACGGCGGCCGCGGTCCTTTCGGTCTTTATCTCCAACCCCGAATTCCAAGGGCAGACCAAAGACAAACTCGCAACCAACGAGGCCACCAAGCTCACCGATAGCGCGGTCCGCCCCGCCTTTGACCATTGGCTCGCCGATCACCCCAAGGAAGCGGAAAAACTCCTCGGCCATGTGATCGACCAGGCCGAACAACGCCAGCGCCGGCGACGGGAAAAAGAAGTTCAGCGCGCATCAGCGATGAAAAAGCTTCGTCTGCCAGGGAAACTCGCCGACTGCACCGCCAAAGACCGGACGGGTACGGAGATTTTTCTGGTCGAAGGAGATTCCGCAGGCGGCTCGGCCAAACAGGCCCGCGATCGTGCGCAACAAGCAATCCTGCCCTTGCGCGGTAAAATCTTAAACGTTGCCAGCTCAACACGCGATAAGATCATGCAAAATCAAGAAGTTCTCGATATCGCTCTGGCGCTTGGGGTCGGGCTGGGACAGAATTTCGATCTCGCTGATCTGCGGTACGATAAGGTCATCATCATGACCGATGCTGACGTCGACGGCGCACATATTGCGGCTCTTCTGATGACGCTGTTCTTCACGGAGATGCCAGAACTTGTCCGTGCTGGGAATTTATATTTAGCGCAACCTCCACTCTACCGGCTGAGCCATAACGGTAAGACGGTTTATGCGCTCGACGACGCGCAGCGGGATTCGTTGCGGACGAGCGAGTTCCATGCCAACGCCAAGGTGGATGTCGGTCGGTTTAAAGGCCTTGGGGAGATGAACGCCCGCGACCTGAAAGAAACCACCATGGATCCAACAACAAGGCAGTTGGCCAAAGTAACGTTGCCGGAGGATTTTTCTGATGCCACGGACCTCTTTGGACGACTGATGGGGAAAAAGGCCGAACCACGGTTTCAATTTATCCAAGACAATGCAGCTTTTGCCCGCGAAAGCCTCGACGTTTAACGCCCCTTTTCTCCGTTAACCAACAAAATTCGCCTTAACCTCGTTTTTTGACGGGGCGATAACAACGCACGGCTAGCGTTCCATGAAAGATGGGGAACCGCTGATGATCCGAGCTTTTTTTGCGACAATGGTGCTGTGTTTCGGCTCTGCCAACGCCGCTGTGATCGATTTTTCTCAATTCAATGCAGGGGATCTCGTCACCAACATGGTGGCCGATGGGGTCGGGATCACGGTCAACTCAAGGGCCTACCGTCCTGGTGCAGATCCCACCAACCGAGCGATGGTGTTTGATTCGGAGAACTATACCGGCGGGGACGATGACCTGGGTGGTCCCTTCACCGATGTTCGCGGCGGTGCGGATCTCACGCCCGGGAACATCCTTATCTTGTCAGAGGACGGCGACGCATCGGACCCGGACGATAATGCGCGCGGCGGTTGGATTGAGTTTGTCTTTGACACCCCTGTCGACTTTCAGCGCTTCGTCGCCTTTGACATCAACCAAGTGGGTGCCATCGATCTCGAGCTCTTCGGTGCGTCTGGGTCTCTGGGATCGGTTTCCAACCAGTTTGCAGCGGCTGAAAACGGCTTTGAGCTGATCGAATTTGCGATGAGCGATGTGACTCGAGCTATTTTCTCGCTGTCGGGTTCCGGCGCGATCGGAAACATCGCCTTTACCGACAGCGCCGTTCAAACCCCGCTCCCCGCGGCGGGTCTGCTTTTCGGCGTCGCCTTTCTCGCAGGCTATCAGCGTTGTCGGCGCAAACCATTAAAGGGCAATGGGAAGCTCTAAGTATTCCCTATACATCATGTCACGGTGTTCTAACATGATCGCCGGGAGCGCTTGGTCGCTTTCATCCCTGGTTTCAAAGGCAGCCCTTGTCGTCTCTTTCATCGGACAAAAGTCTTCAGACAGTGGGCGGAACATCGCCATCGCCGCGGCACTGTAAACATCGAGAGCGCTGACACGATCGCCGATAAAAAATGCACTGCCGGCCTTGCGTTGGTGGTCAAGACGTTCCCCAAGCATAGCCAAAATCTGCGCCACCCGAGCCCGCGCTAATCTGGCGAGGTCAGCCGAATGCCCATATTTCGCCGCAAGGTAGTCAGCAACGGGCGTGATGAACCCGCCCTTTCCTTGGAGGCCCGCATCAACCATCACCACGCGGCGCAGGGTCGCCAAGCCTTGCTCCCCTAGGATCTCATGACAAAGACCAAGCATCAGTGCACGGTCCATAGGATCAATGGGCAGCAAAGAGGGTTGAGGTTGGAGCCGCTCGAATAAAAAGAGAAGATCATTCCACCGAGCCTTTCCCGGCTCATCGTTCAAGACAGCTGCGGGCGCGGTGTCATGGCCAGCCCATGCGCACTGCGCTTCATTTCGGACATCCAGACGCACCGCCGACCATTCCAACCCCTTGATATGAAGGATGCCCTTGGCCGCCTCACCCCATGGACTGGGCACCTGGCTCACGAGGGTCATGCGCAAACCGCTGGCTGCGATCGCGTCGTCGGTTTCGATAAAGTCAAAAGCCATGGGATCCTCCTAAGAACGATGCTGCGATGTGTTGGGATAGGCTCATCACCCGTCGAGACACAATCGAAGTTTGTGATCCGATGCAGGGTGACCTCGTCCCCCTCCCCGTCGTAAGGGAGCGTTATGGATCAACGCGAGTCACCGAACGAACGTTTCAAACGCATGCTGGCCCTGACCACGCGCGCCTTGTCGGCTGAGCCAGAGGCCGAGGTGAAGTTTGGCGGAGAGAACCCCTCGGTCAGCGGCACCGAGGCGAGGCTTCCGTTGCCCCCGCGGCGTCTCGATCGCAAGAAAGTGGCGATCAGCCGCGGCCACGCCGATGCTGCGGCGTTACGCCTCGCGCACCACAATGCCAGCTTGCACGCGCGGCTTCAGCCCGAAAATCCCGAGGGGCGCGCGCTGTTCGCAGCGCTTGAGGAGGTTCGTTGCGAGGCACTGGGCAGCAACGCGATGGAGGGTGTGGGTCGGAACCTCTCTGCGGCGCTTGAGCGACGACTGGACGAGCAAGGCTATCGGCGGATGGAGGATCGCCAAGATGTTCCCTTAAAAGACATTGTCGGCCTGATCGCGCGGGAGCGGATGACCGGTCAACCAACGCCGGACGCGGCCGCAGAACTCGTTAATCAGTGGCGCGAAGATATAGAGAAGACCTGCGGTGACGCGCTCGATGCCCTTGCTGCACATGACAGCCACCATGACCAGACGGTCTTTTCCAGCCTCAGCCGTGCACTGATTGAGGCGCTCGACCTTGGGGACAAACAAGGCGACGAGGATCACACCGAAGAGGAGGATGAAACACCACCAGAGGACGGTGAGGAGCCCGATCAACAAAACGCCGAGGATGAGGACGACAACGCGCCCGATGGCGATGAAGCCCCCGACGATGGCTCCCCGGAACTTGGTGACGCCAGTGAGGGTGAGGCGGAGATGTCCGATCAGCCGCAGGCCTTGGACGAAGGTGACCCGAGAGACGAGCCGGGTGACGATGCACCAATCGTGCGCCGGGAGACCCTCGGCGACAGCGGTGAACACTACCGTCCCTACACCACAGAGTTTGATCAGATCGCCCATGCCGAAGAGCTCTGTCCGCCCGATGAGTTGGTTCGCCTCAGAAAGACCCTCGATACCCAGCTTGAAACGCTTCACGCGGTGGTTGCGCGCCTTGCCAACCGATTGCACAGACGCCTCCTCGCGCAGCAGAACAGAGCCTGGCAGTTCGATATGGACGAGGGTGTTCTCGACGCGGCTCGCCTTGCCCGCGTCGTTGTCGATCCGTTTCAGCCGCTTTCATTCAAACAAGAACAAGACCAAGAGTTCCGCGACACAACCGTCACGCTTTTGCTCGATAATTCTGGGTCGATGCGGGGCCGACCAATCACGGTCGCAGCGATTTGTGCCGATATCCTTGCACGGACGTTAGAGCGCTGTGCGGTCAAGACCGAGATTCTCGGCTTCACGACCATCGCATGGAAGGGTGGCAGGTCTCGCGAGCAATGGGTCGAGCACGGACGACCCAAGCACCCCGGCCGCTTGAATGATCTGCGCCATATTATCTACAAGCCCGCCGCGGTGCCATGGCGCCGGTCGCGCGATAATCTTGGCCTCATGTTGAAAGAAGGCCTCCTCAAGGAGAATATCGACGGTGAGGCGCTCCTCTGGGCGCATGAGCGGCTGCTCGGTCGGCCTGAACAGCGCCGGATCCTGATGGTGATATCCGATGGTGCACCGGTGGACGATACCACCTCATCAGCCAACGGAGGGTCTTATCTTGAGAGGCATCTGCGCGAGGTGATCGCAAAGATCGAGAACACATCCCCCGTGGAGCTTGTGGCCATCGGCATTGGCCACGATGTCACCCGCTTTTACCGGCGGGCGATCACCATCTCTGACGTCGATCAGCTCGGCGGCGTCATGATGGAACAGCTTGCCAACCTCTTTGAGGAAGAAGGCAAAGCGGCGCCAACGGAGCGGCAAAAAAGGCGCGCTTAAGACATGGTCGATGCCTGCGATTTTCTCTCGATCGACAAGCCCGTTCTTCAAGGCGCGATGGGCGCGGTTGCACGGCATGACCTGGTGGTGGGCGTGGCCAATGCCGGTGGGCTCGGCACGCTCAGCTATCTGCCCCCCGAAGCCTTCCGCCATGAGATGAAGCGGATCGAAGAGAGCCTTGAGGGACGAACCTTCGCCGCTAACCTCCTCCTACCGATCATTGCCAAGGAGCATGTTGAGGCCTGTCTTGAGAGCAGCGTACCCATCGTGACGCTGTTCTATGGGTTCGACGCAAAAATTCTGGGTGCCCTCAAAGAGGCTGATAAGACGGTCTTGTTTCAGGTGGGCAGTCTTGAGGAAGCGTCAAAAGTCTTTGCTGCGGGCGCGGACGGTGTGATCGTTCAGGGCCATGAAGCTGGCGGCCATGTGCGAGGCAATGAGAGGCTTGCCGATCTCCTCCCGGCTGTAAAAGACGCCTTCCCCGATCATCTGGTTTGCGGCGCAGGCGGGATCCATGATGCCCAGAGTGCGGAGGCCTGCCGCAAGCTTGGCGCGGACGCTGTGGCTGCGGGCACCCGTTTCCTGGCATCGCCCGAGGCTGCTGCGCACCCTGCCTATAAAGCACGCCTCATCGAAGCGACCGAGACCGTCGTGACCAATCTCTTCGGTGTCGGGTGGCGCGATCCCCACCGCGTTGTTCCGAATGCGGCGATCAAGACCTGGTGCCAAGACGGCCGCGATGGGCCAGCTTGGCTGCCTTTTTTTCACATGATCATGCGCATGGCATCCAAGCTCTCCGGTCCGGGCGGTGCGGCTGATCTCACCGCTCGGCAAACGCTGGGGCGCCCCCTCTACACGCCCGCATCTCTCACGCCTGAGATGGATGCATCGCTTGTCGACGTCGTTGCTCTTTATGCGGGCGAATGCGTGAAGGATATTCACGACGTGCAGCCCGTGGCGAGCACAGTCCACGCACTGGCTTAATCGTCTTTGTTTAATGCGCTCGGTGGACGCGAACACGTCCGATCATCGAAACGTCAGAAATCTTCGCTCGACTTAAGCGTCAAGCCCCGCAAACCTATCCGCGGTGAGAGCGGAGATGGTGCATGGCGCTTGTGTTGGCAGGGTTGGGATTAATCGCGGCGGCCGCAGTGGAGAGCACGGTCACGGCCACCGCTTTGCCCCTTCCTGGTCCCGAGGCAACCGGTCTTGGTTGCCTCACCATGACATCATCCCACAGCCTTTCCGGAGGCAGGGGATTTGGCGGTTTTTCGGGCATGGTCCTGGACGCTGGAACAGGTGACTTGCTCCTTTTAGCAGACAATGGGCGTATTCAAGAATTGAACGTTACACTGAATAAAAGCGGCGAAGTGACAGGGATTAACGAAGGTGCGTCGTTCCTCATTCTCGACCAAAATGGAAGGCGACTCGCCAAACGAAACGGCGATACAGAAGCCATCGCACCGTGGGAAGACGGGTACCTGGTGACAAGAGAGCGGGTTCACGATGCTCTCCTGATTGAGCCGCAAGACGGAAATTTTATCATGAGAGAGACGATCGTTGATCTCTCTGGCGGCCAGGCGCTGTCAAACAATGGCGGCTATGAAGCCGCAACGGCGCTCGATGACGGTCGGGCACTTTTTATCAGCGAGGGAACGTTGCGATCTGGCGAAGCGATGATGATGCTCTTCGATGGCGAGAACCTCCTTGATCGAGGTCTTTATCGTCCGGCCGACGGGTTTGCTGTCACCGACATCATCGCCGATGAGACAAGTGACCGATTGTTTGGTGTTGAACGTGCCTTTAGTGCTTCGCTCGGGCCACGCACCCGTTTGACGGCGGCGCCACTCAAGAGCGCCATCGACGATAACGCCGTGACCCTGGTGCCTGCGGAGCTTGGTCAGCTCACCCTGGCCGAAGGAACCGATAACATGGAAGGGCTTGCTTTTTATCGGTCATCCGATGGCGGAGAGAACCTCATGATCATCTCCGACGACAACTTCAACCCGATCCAAAGGACGGTGCTGATGACCTTTCGATTAGGCGATACCTGCCCGCTTCAGTAACGCCCGCCCAGCCCCAGACGGGGACGGATCAACCGCCTCAGCGGCGCATAGAGACAAGAAAAAGCCACGGCCACCGCCGTCACCGCGACCAAACGCATGGCGAGCCACCAAAGCCATGGGACCCCTTGCCCAGCAAACGCCCCAGGAAAATAGACTGCTGCCTGCATGCCCAGTCCCAGCATCACACCGAAAAAAGGTGCGCGCCACCACGCCCCTCCGCGCGTTAGGTCGTAGACCGAAAGACCAGCGACCTGCCCGATGATCCACGAAGAAATCAGCACAAAGAGATAACGGGCACTGGGAAAATCGCCCTCGTTCAGCTGCGGTGCGATCTCAATCACCACCGAAACACCGCCCACCAAGGCTGTGGCCCACGCCAAGAGAAGCGCTCTTGTGACCACAGGAGCCCCAAACCGCCGGGCCATGAAAAGGGAAATGATCAGCCCGCCAGCCACCGCCAGGTCTCCGCGGCTCAAAAAGACCGCGGATGCGAGATCATCTCGGCCGTCACCGCCAAAGACGGGCAAGGGAAGATCGGCCGCCGCCATCGCCGTCACCGCTAATCCAGCCAGCGGCAGCGCCATTGCCGCGAGAAAGAGAAGGCGCTCCGTCAGGCGGGTGAGAAGCACTCGCGCTTGAAAGCGGCCGGTGATGGCCCGCTCGTGGTAGCGTTCAATCACGACCGGGCCGTGGCTATCATCGAAACTGTGCTGCAGGCCCATGCGCCCTCACCTTTATCCTGGTGGGCGCAGACTAAGCGAAAAAGCTTAAGCTGACGCCGCCGCGATATCCCGCTTCACCTTGCGCGCTTTACCGGACAACACATCGTCCTTGGCTTTCGCCAAAAAAGCGTCAAGGCCGCCCACGTGATCCACGGAGCGAAGAGCGTGGGCCGTGATCCGGAACTTAAAGCTGCGGCCCAGCTTTTCGCTCATCAACGTGACGTTGCAGAGATTCGGAAGAAAGCGGCGCTTCGTTTTGTTTTGCGCGTGGGAAACATTGTTGCCCACCATCGGTGCTTTGCCGGTGAATTCGCAAACGCGGGACATGTCGGACCTCTAAACAGGAGAAAATCGGAAGGGCGGCGCGTAGCCATCGCCTTGGGCCCCGTCAAGAGTTACCAAGATGTCGGGGCAATCAGGGTTTTCTTTAGGCCGGTCTCAAGCAAGGTTGGATAGCGTCCAGCGTTCTGGGCAAAACTCGCGGATCATCATGGTTGATAAACATCTGTTCTTTTCCACGGTCATGTTGGCCGCAGTGACCCTCGTGCTACCGCGCGCCATCGCCGCGGACGGCCCCTTCCCTGAACCCGGTACCCAGGCCTGGCAATCGCTCTTCGCCGTCGACCCCGTGGATGAGCCCTTGGGCAAAGCGCCCTTCGATATTGGGCAAGGCACCAAATACCGCACCACGCTGAAGGGCGAGCTTGCGAGTTTCGATGTTGGGCGGATCTTTCTCACCGTCACCGTGACCGACGCGGGCTATGAGGTGGATTACAAAATGGAGCAAAAGGGCGTGGCCCGCTGGTTCTCCGATGGTGAAGCGACAGCGAAAGCATCGGGCCTTTTTGGGCCCAATGCCGAGATCGTCAGCAGCTACTATTACAACCATGACTACGACAGTGACGACGATTTTCAGAAGACGGAATTGTTTAGGGAAACGGGAGCGGAGCGGCTTCGGCTTTGGTCACTGCCCAATTATCGGTTCCGCCAGCCCGTCTCCGTCGAACAAGCACAAAGCGCTGTTGACCCGCTCGGCGCGCTTGTGGCGGTGGCCTTCACCCCGGTGCCTGCTGGCGAAGACCCCTGCAACCGCCGTGTACCGGTGCTTGATGGACGACGGCGCTTTGACCTCGTGACCAAACCCGCCGGCGGTGTCCAACGGGTCCGCAGCTCTGGCAAAAACCGGTTCGAGGGGAAAGCGCTACGGTGCCGGTTGCTGCAGGAAAAGGTCGCTGGGTACAAAGAGAAAAACCGCGGCGATATCGAAGGCGATATTTGGGTCTACCTCGAAGAGGTCCCCGACGCGCTGAAAACGGATACGCTCGCCTATGTCCCAGTGATGATTGTCGGTCGCGTGGGGATTATAGGCGCATCACTGCAAGCCAAACGTCCGCAACTGATCGCAGCGGACGGGACGGTAACGAAGCTCTATTAAGCCCGTTTAACGAAGCCGCGCCGACTGTGAGCCCGTCAGATCGCCCTGAAGCGCCAGCTCAGGGTCTTGCGGCTGAAGATTTTTGCGCAGTTGGAAATGGAGCTGCGGGCTCGACACCGAACCCGATCGCCCAACCTTTGCCACCACCTGACCTTGGCGGACAAAGTCTCCCTTCCGTACCAGGATGGCATCGGTATGGGCATAGGCTGAGACCCATCCTCCATCGTGTCGGATAAGAAGCAGATTGCCGTATCCATCAAGCTCCGAGCCGCGATAGACAACTTCACCGTCGGCGGTTGCTCGGACCGGCGAACCAAGCGGGGCGGCAATGTTGATCCCATCGCTCCGCACACCGTCACTTTGATCCCCGAAACCGGTCATCACGCTGCCGCGCAGAGGCCAAGCAAAACGGCTTCGGCTATCGATGTCCGCGGGCGTCGGTGGCAGCACCGTCTCTTCGATCATTTTTGCTTCAAGAGTGCGCTGCTCTGTTGTCGTGGTGGTGGGGGCAGCGAACCCACCATTGGCAGCATTGCCAGGGATGGTTATCCGTTGGCCCACGGACAGTGTGTAAGGCGCCACAAGCCCATTCGCCGCCGCAAGATCTTGAACAGTCACACCGGAACGGCGTGAAATGCTATAGAGCGTATCGCCGGGCTGCACCGGATAGGTGGTGCTGGCACCGAAGTTTCTGCTCGGCGGCAGCGCGGTTCGGGGCGTGGGCACAGCAGGAACCGCCACTTCACCGAACCTCGCCTGTTCAGCAGCCACCTGGCTTGTGCCCCCCATCGGAATGATGATCCCCTGCCCGATCGTCAGTGAATAGGGCGCTGTTAATTGGTTCTTCGAAATGACCGCGGCTGGCGAAACCGAGTAAATTCGGCCAATCGCGTAGACTGTTTCACCAGCCTGCACAGTGTGCAGAAGCTCTCCAGTGGGCGCAGGAGCATCATTGCTTTGATAGCTCAAATACTGCGGCGAACCGACAGGCGTATGCCCAGGATCAGTGCCATAGCGAACCGCCGGTGTATCCTGTGCGACGGCCCCCGCCGCAAGCACGACAAGAGCGTATCCGGTGGCGAAAAGATGGCGATGAGACGCAAGAGACATCGTCGGCTCCGCTTCGAAAGTGTTTGACTCTGGGACAGGCCTGCGCCGCTCTCCGTTAAGAAACCGCTAACCTGCGCTAACGGTTCAAAGCCTCTTTCCGTTCGCCCAAAAGCCAGGCAAAGCGCCTTCATCCATGACATTTCCCACAAAAAAAGACCTCATCGCCTTCATCGAACGCGAAAACTCTGTTCGAAAACAACCCGTTGATCGTCGCGATATCGCGCGCGCCTTTGGTGTGAAAGGCCCTGCGCGCGCAGATCTTCGCGCCTTGCTTAAGGAGCTGGTGGCGGACGGCAGCATCCATCTTGATGGCAAAAAGGCAAAGCGACCTGGTCAACTGCCGCCCGTGACCGTTCTCGATGTGGTTGGCATCGACAGTGAGGGCGACCTGATCTGTGCGCTGAGCAAGGTCGAGACCGAGCGCAAAGCGATCTTACCCGCAGCCCAAGCGATGACGGCAAAACCGCCCATCGGCGTCGGTGACCGGTTTCTTGGACGGCTCTCTGACTCTGGCGGGGAACTGCGCGCTAAGGTCATCAAGGCCTTTGGCAGAAGCGCCTCGAGGATGCTTGGGGTCTATCAGCGCGATCGACGCGGAGGACGTGTCGAACCGGTCAGCCGCAAAGTGAAAAACGCCCTCCTTGTTGACCGCGGCGATGCGATGGATGCTGAGGACGGCGACCTCGTTTGGGCGGAGGCGAGGCCACAAAAAGGGTATGGCCCACCCCGCGGCCGTGTGACCGAGCGGCTCGGCTCGGTGGAGGACGCGGCCAACCTCTCCCTCATCGCCTTGGCCGAGCACGACATTCGTCTCGATTTTCCCGAACAGGTCATCCGAGAAGCCCAGGCGCTCGATTTTAGCGCTGATCCGCACCATGAGGATCTTCGCGAAACGCCGCTTGTGACGATCGACCCTGCCGAGGCCCGAGACCACGACGATGCGGTGTTCGCCGAAGAGACAGACGAAGGCTTTCGCCTTCTTGTTGCCATTGCGGACGTTAGCTATTTCGTCCGTCCCGGGACAGCGCTAGATCTTGAAGCTGAGCGGCGGGGCAATTCTGTCTACCTGCCTGATCGGGTTGTCCCGATGTTGCCCGAACGCCTGTCCAACGACCTTTGCTCGCTCAAAGAAGGCGAAGATCGCCTGGCATTGGTTTGCGAAATCGTGATCGACAAAGGTGGCCGCAAGACATCCCACCGTTTCTTTCGTGCCGTGATCAAAAACCACAAGAACCTGGCCTATGAAACGGCTCAAGAGATTGGCGATGGGCACACGGAAGGACCACAAGAGGTCAAAACGCTGTTCAAAGCCTACAGAGCCCTCACGCGAGCGCGCGAGAGACGCCAGCCCCTTGATCTTGATATGCGCGAACGCAAGCTGGTGATCGACGATCATGGCATGGTCGCAGGTGTTTCGCGCAAGGACAGGCTCGATGCCCACCGTCTGATCGAAGAGTTTTTGGTGCTTGCCAATGTCTGTGCAGCTGAAACCTTGGAGGAACAGCAGCGGATTTGCGTTTACCGCGTGAATGATCGACCGGACCCAGAGCGCCTTGATGGCTTACGGCTCTATCTTGAAGGTCTCGGCTACACGCTCCCCAAGGGCGACGAGATTCGCGCCTCCAACCTCAATGGGGTGCTTCAAAAGGCGCGAGAGAAAGATGAGCTCGACATAATCGCAATGTCCGTGCTGCGTGCACAAAGCCAGGCTGTTTATGACACGACGAATATCGGCCATTTCGGCCTGTCATTGAAGCGCTACGCGCATTTTACCTCTCCCATTCGGCGCTACGCCGACCTCACGGTCCACCGAGGGCTTGTCCGTGCCTTGGGCCTTGGCGCTGGCGGAGAGGATGATGCCGATTCGCTCCGTTTGCCGAAGATTTCGGAGGGTATCTCCCTGTCCGAACGCGCAGCGGTGTCTGCAGAGCGGGACACAGAGGCGCGGATGCTTGCAGCATTCCTGGAGGAGCAGACAGGCGCTGTTTTCCACGGCCGTATCAGCGGGGTGACCCGGGCTGGCCTTTTCATTGCTCTTGATGAGACGGGAGCGGACGGTTTCGTGCCGATGCGGTCTTTAGGCTGGGAGAGATTTGAGCACGATGAGAGCAAAAAAGCGCTCGTGTCAGAGCATTCCGGCGCTGCCTACACGCTCGGGCAGCCCGTTCAGGTGCGCCTTCTCGACGTGACGCCGCTTCAGGGCGGCTTGCGCTTTGAGATGCTCTCCAAACCGCGCCAAGCGAAGGACGAGAGCCCGCCGACGAGCCGCCATGAAAAGGCCAAGGCGGCAGCAGCGCGAAAAACTTCGCGGAAAAAGCGCGCCAAAGCAAAACCCGCTGGCGCGCCAGCGAGGCTGACCCGGCGCCCGCGCAAAAAATAATTGGCCAGGCTTTATTCAACCGAGCGGTTGACTAATGATCTGGCCACTCTAATACTCAACCATATGGTTGAAGAACAAGAACTCGACGACACCTTTGCCGCGCTCGCTGACCCCACGCGCCGTGCGATCCTCGCGCGTCTTTGCCACGGAGAGGCCACCGTCAGCGCGCTCGCTCAACCTCTATCAATGAGCTTGGCGGGCGCATCGAAACACATTCAGGTGCTCGAGCGTGCTGGCCTCGTCAGTCGGCGGAGGGATGGCCGGCAGCATATCTTAGCGCTTGAAGCCAAACGCCTGCGGCGCGCCCATGCCTGGCTTCAACACTATGCGGCGTTTTGGACAAACGCCCTCGACGCGTTGGCAGAGGCCTTAATGGAGGATTCCGATGACTGACGCCCAACTCTTTGATGATCACCTCGTCATCGAACGGGACTTACCTGCCCCACCTGAAAAGGTGTGGGGCTATCTTGTGGACCCCAAACTCCGGGAACGTTGGTTCTGCGCCGGCGCGACCGATGATCAAGTTGGCGGGAAAATCGTCTTTGATTTTGATGACAGCAAAATTTCAGGCTCTGACGCACCACCCGATAGCGATTGTGGCAACAACCCAACATTCGAAGGCATACTGACCGCCTATGATCCGCCGCACCATATCGCCTTCACCTGGCCTGAGCAGGATCAGGACGGAACACACGTATCGATCACGCTAACAGCGACAGACACCGGCACAAAGCTACGCTTGGTGCACGAACAAGTGAAGCGCGATGACTACAAAGCAGGCGTCTCGGCGGGGTGGCACGCCCACCTCGATCTCCTGGTCGATCTCACATCGGGAGAAGAGCCTCGCGACTTCTGGGAGCATTACCGCCCCCTCGAAGAAAAGTACGAAAAAATGCTGGGCCTCTAAGCCGCAGCTTTCTCCGCCCGCATGAGGTCAACAAACTGGTTGAAAACCGGGAAGCTATCCTCCGGACCAGGGCTTGCTTCAGGATGGTGTTGGACAGCCATGGCGGGGGCGTCCTTCACTTTGATACCGGCATTGGTACCATCGAATAGCGATGTGTACGTGGCTTCAACATGGTCTGGTAACGTCGTTTCATCGACCGCGAACCCGTGGTTCATCGACACGATTTCGACCTTGCCCGTCGCATGCTCTTTAACAGGATGGTTCGCGCCATGATGGCCTTGGTCCATCTTTATCGTCTTCGCACCGAGCGCCAACGCCATCATCTGGTGGCCAAGACAAATGCCAAAAAGCGGCACTTTCGCGTCAATCAGTTGGCGGATCACCGGGGCGGCGTACTCTGCGGTGGCCGCAGGGTCGCCGGGACCATTGCTCAACACCACACCGTCGGGGTTCAACGCCATG
The DNA here is from genome assembly GCA_039033795.1 of Pseudomonadota bacterium. Lineage (GTDB taxonomy): Bacteria > Pseudomonadota > Alphaproteobacteria > Caulobacterales > Parvularculaceae > Parvularcula. The sequence goes on from JBCCBY010000017.1 coordinate 14,944, forward strand.
ATATCGTTAAAGTCTGTCGCTGCGGGAACGGCTGTGACGCGGCACCCGGCGAGCGTGAGCCGTTGCACAATATTTCTCTTCACACCGTAATCAATCAGCACACAGTGCGGAACATCGCCCGATCCAGCCGCAGCCGCAAACGATGTCGATTTATCAGTGGTCACCTCTTTAGCCAGATCCATACCAACCAAACCGGGCCAAGACTTTGCCTTCTTCAGCAACGCTTCCTGATCAAACTGGCCATTGGGGCTATGGGCGATGACCCCCTTGGGCATTCCTTCTTCACGGATACGAACCGTCAAAGCGCGGGTATCAACGCCGGAAAGCGCAATGATGCCGCGCCGTCTCAACCAGGCCTCAAGACCAAGCCTTGAGCGATGGTTCGATGGGCTCGTCACAGGCGCCCGCACGATACAGCCCCGGGCCGCGATCGCCGCATTGTCCACGGTGTTTTCGATGTCCTCATCGTTCACCCCAACGTTACCGATATGCGGGAACGTGAAGGTGATAATCTGAGCGGCATAGGAAGGATCCGTCAGGATCTCTTGATAACCTGTGATGGCGGTATTGAAACAAACTTCACCGACGGCGTCGCCAACAGCGCCAAAACCTTGGCCTTCGAGGATGGTCCCATCCTCCAAAACCAAAAGACCGGTGGTCCGACGGGGGCTCAACTCTTGACTCAGTCTCAGTGGCACATCATCTCCCGCGGCGCCCTTTTGATGGAAGCTCCAGGGCGCCCTTTTCAGCGCAAACGATCGGGGATCTAATCAGATCCGCGCCCAGCGCAAGAGGGAATTGAACATAGGGACTGCGACCTTTGTGGACCCTTCAAAGAGGATGACAATGACCGAGCACGGGCAACTCGCAAAGACGATCGCCAAAGACATGAAAACGGCGATGAAGGAGCGGGACGACAAGCTGCGATTGGCGACCCTGCGTTTGATGCAGGCCGCGATTCAAGACCGGGATATTCAAGCCCGGTCACAGGATCGCTGCTGCGGTCTGACGGATGCCGAGGTGCAGGCGGTGCTGACGAAAATGGTCAAGCAGCGCGAAGACAGCGCCAAAACCTATGAAGACGCCGGCCGTATCGAGCTGGCCGAGCAGGAACGCGCCGAAATCGACATCGTCAGAGCCTACCTGCCCAAGCAAATGAATGCTGATGAGATCACCACCGCGGTCGACAGCGTCATCGCCGACGTCGAGGCTAAGGGTCTCAAAGATATGGGCAAATGCATGGGCGCGCTCAAGGCCGCTTATGCGGGCCGCATGGATTTTTCAGCGGCGAACAAAATCGTCAAAGATCGTTTGGCCTAGCGCTGCAAACGCTTTCGGGCGTTGAACAGCAGGGCCAAACCTGCCGGGAAAAGAAGCGCGGCTCCGGGCACAGGAACTTCGCCAAGCATGTCGTCGCCCATCAGCATGGACGGCGGCAGTGGCGCGCCAGATCCTGATAGCGATGGAAAAACAATTTGCGGCAATTGACCGAGGGGCACGACCCCCGCGATTTGGGCAGGATCAAAAAGAGGGTCGAGCGGGAGCTCTTCTAACGACGTTGTCGTGAGACCGGAGAACGAACCCTCCATCGAGCCACCAAAACTCACCGGAATCATCCGCGCAGCATCGTTTTCAGCGTCCCCGGTATCATTCCACACTGGGTCGTCACCGGCGAAGGGCCCGCCTTTTCCTTCAAGTCCTGCCTCAAGAATGCGCTCATAGAGGCCCTCTTCGAGCTGATCGTAGTGGTCCTTGACCTGGTTCTCTGAGCGCTGACGAAACGCGTCGACCCCTTCGGTTGGATAATGCTGCTCCCTTGCAGGACCAGAACCGAGCGTGCCGTAGATCGCCGCTGAGGTGCGATGATGCCGATCCGTCGTTGTCGTGCCGGACTGAACGCTGCCATGGGTGACCGCGCTGAAAGCGGCGACGGCCCCGGTGGTGATGCCCAACAGCAGCAGCAGCGCAAGCACAACGTTGCGCAGGACGATCGCGCCCTTGGCTGCAACCCCTGATCGGGTGTCTTGTGGATCAACAATCTTCAAGAGCGCGATTAACCTTTGATGGCGGTGCCCGAAACGGGCTGACACGCTCCAGGTGCAAGTTCGCGACCACGGTGCGGGTTTGCTGAAATGTTGAGTGTTTCAAGTGGTGCGGGTGGCGCGAAGCGATTACGCTCTTTTTGTGAATCGCTTTCCGCCTCCCTTTCTCGATGAAATCCGCAGCCGATTGCGGGCCTCAGACGTGATTGGACGGCATGTTCAACTCAAAAAAGCTGGTCGAGAATTCAGGGGCTTAAGTCCATTCAACAAGGAAAGGACGCCAAGCTTTTACGTCAATGACGACAAGGCGATGTTCTTTGATTTCTCGGCAGGGAAGTCGGGCGACATTTTTAAATTTTTAATGCTGACCCAGAACCGAACCTTCCCCGAGGCGGTGGAGGAATTGGCTGGATTGGCTGGTCTCGACATCCCCCGTGCCACCCCAGAGGAAAGTAAACGCCTGTCCGAGCGTGATACGCTTTTGGGGATTTTGACCGACGCTGCACGTTTCTTTTCAGCACAACTCAGAGATGAAGGGGGCTACGAAGCTCGCCAATATTTGCTGAAACGGGGTGTGCGTGCCGAGAGCCTTCAACGTTTCGGGCTCGGTTACGCTCCAGCTGGCCGAGACGTGCTCAAGCGTTTCTTTCTTGGCCGCGGCGTTAGTGAAGAGCTGATGATGCGGGCAGGTCTTATTATCGAACCGGACGGCGGGCGTGCTCGCTATGACCGTTTCCGCGATCGGGTGATGTTCCCCATCTCCGATGCCCGCGGGCGGGTGATTGCGTTTGGTGGACGAGCGCTGTCGAAGGACGTGCAGGCCAAATACCTCAACTCGCCGGAGACCGAGGTCTTCCACAAGGGCCGGGTGCTGTACAATATCAGCCGAGCAAGAGAACGTCTCAAAGACGATCAGCCGCTGCTGATTTGCGAAGGATACATGGACGCCCTAGCGCTTGATGCGGCGGGCTATCCAGCGGTTGCGCCGTTAGGCACAGCACTGACAGAAGACCAACTGGCTCTTCTTTGGCGCCTGGAGCGGGCACCGACCCTCTGTTTTGATGGTGATCGTGCCGGGCGAGCAGCTGCGGAACGCGCGCTTGATCGGGCTCTTCCCCAGCTTTCGGCCAAACAATCCTTGCGGTTTGCGTTTCTTCCCGAAGGCGACGATCCCGACGACCTTCTCAAGCGCGGCGGTCGTGAAGCGATGGATGCTGTCCTTGAAGCCCGAACCGATCCTGAATCGACCATGTGGCGGCTCGCGTCAGAACGTCACGGTACGGCGTCAGCTGAGCAGCTTGCCGCCTTTGAAACAGAGTTGAGGGAACGCTCTCAGCGAATCGCGGACTCAGCTTTGAGGGGGCACCTCCAGGCGGCTTTCAAAGACCGTTTTTACAAGCTCCGCGGCGAGCTTTTCAAAGCAAACAAGCAACAGAAGCGGCCTGGCGCCCAGCGCAAAGGCCCGGCTCGCCTTTCTGAAGCGCTTCGCCATCGGATTGGTCAGGGCGTCACCGCGGGTCGCCAAGGCACCGTGCGCGAAGCCCAGTTGGTGATTGGGCTGATCCACCATCCGCGGCTTTTTCATCAATTTGAAACTGATATCCTGGCGCTATCTCTAGAGGATCCAAGTCTAGCCCAATTATGGAGACGCACCATCGATGCGATTGTCGCCGAACCCGCTCTTGACAGCACACGCCTTCGTTATCAGTTGACGGGTTGGTCAGAAGCGGAAAACACCTACCAGCGATGGTCTGCGGACCCCCTGGTGAAGGTTGTCCGGTTCACCCGACAAGATGCGAGCGACGAGGAAGCGGCGGCCGCTTGGCGCGACGCGTTTCTCATCAATCGCAAGCTCAAGGTGCTGAATGCTGAGGTGACGGAGGCAGGGGCGGACGTTCTCTCTGAACTTGGGCATAAAAATTGGTTGGATTCAGTGCGCCATAGCCTCGCGGTGCACAGTGATGATGAGGCTTCCGAGGGCGGCGCTGGCTGAACGATAGCTCCACCTCTACGCTGTGAGAAAAGGCTCTATGAGCAAGACATCCCAAGCTGTTCGCGACGACAACACGGACAACCCCGTTCTCGATATGAACCTCGCCTCGGTCAAAAAGATGATCGAG
>JBCCBY010000018.1:0-18682 GCA_039033795.1 Pseudomonadota bacterium
CACCAACCTACCGCTCAATTTTGTCAATCTAGAACAACCGTTACCGCTTGATCCTGAAGAAAAGGTCAGTGTTGATTTTCTGTCTGAGGAGGAACGTTCGTTCACTGGCTTTAACCTCAACGGAACATATGATTTCGGTCCGGCGGAATTGGCGGTCGTCCTCGGTTACGTTGACTCAGATGTTGTTGGTTTTACGGACTCCGATGGTACTGAAGTGGACAATGTTCAGTTCCGCGATTTTGAAGAAGCTGAGCAATACAGTGCAGAGGTCCGGCTAACCTCCACCGGTGAGGGACCGTTCTCATGGATCACCGGTTTTTACTTCTTCAACGAAGAAGCGGAAGCGTCGGTTCCCTTCAATGCTTTCAGAACCGTCATCGAGGGTTTTGAAGCTGCAACTGCTGCCCCGTTGGGTATTCTGTTTGAGGCAGATATCGAGACAACGTCCTTTGCGGGCTTTGGCGAAGTGTCATACGAGCTGACTGATCAGTTAAAACTGTCAGCAGGCGTTAGGTATACAGATGAAAGCAAAGACTATAATGGCTGTGCCAACTTCGCTGCCTTCACCTTGTTTGAGGTCGACTTTGATCCGTCAGCTTGTGATGGTCTGTCGGTGCCGGACTCGCAAGATGCAAGTGTCGTGACGCCACGATTTGTGATCGATTACGCCTTCTCGGACGATGTTCTTGGGTATCTGAGTGCGACGCGCGGCTTTAGAAGCGGCGGGTTCACCTTCACCGATCCGACGTTTCCCGGCGGCGGCAACGGTTTCGATCCGGAGTTTGTCTGGTCATACGAAGCCGGTCTCAAAACAACGCTTGCTGATAACCGCATTCGGTTGAACTTGGCGGCCTTTTTCCAGGACTACACTGACCTTCAGGTGCGAGTGACGGATCCTGAAACCAGTCTTTTGAGCACCCAAAACGCCGGTACAGCTGAGATTTTTGGTGTTGAGGCGGAATTCGATGCGGTGGTCTCGGATCGTTTTAGTGTGTTTGGAACGCTCGCTTGGCTGGATGCAACGTATGATGAGTTCTCGTTTGAGCAAGATGGCACGCTGGTCGATTTTTCAGGAAATCGGCTCAACCGTGCGCCAGAATGGACGTCGTCCCTTGGCGCAGAATACGAGGTGCCCGTCGGAACCTTCGGCTATCTCGTGCCGCGCGTTGAGTGGCAATATGTCAGCGAGATTTTTCACAATGAGCAGAATGTCCAGCCCTTCGGCTCTGATTCGTTCCACCTCGTGAACGTCAGGCTGCGTCTCGAACCCAATGATCAGGATTGGGCGATTGAAGGTTTTGTCGAAAACGTTGCAAGCGAGCAATATCGTGAGCACTCGTTCCTCGGGATTCTGCCCAATGTCGTTCCAGTGACAATTAGCCCTCCAGCTATCTATGGTGCTCGCTTCATCGCGAACTTCTAAAGACCAACAATCCGCCAACAGAAGAAAACTGTTGGCGGATGATCTTCCATGCAAAAGAGGTGATATGTCTACTCGCATCGGTGTTGATATAGGTGGAACGTTTACTGATCTGATTTTTTATGACGATGTACTAGGCGAGATCTCGATCGCTAAAGTACCGACAACGCCGTCTTCCCCGGACCAAGGCAGCGCTGATGCGGTCGCTGCTGCGCTCGATAAAGAGAAAATCGAACAATCTGAGTACTTTCTTCACGGCACGACGGTCGGACTCAACGCCCTCCTGGAACGGCGCGGAGCGAAGGTTGGACTGCTTTGTACAGAGGGTTTCCGTGATACGCTAGAGATCCGACGTGGCTCCCGGGCAGAAATGTACAACTTGTTTTGGCAACCACCCGAACCCCTCGTGCCGCGGCAATTGCGATTGCCGATCATGGAGCGGATGAAAAGCGACGGTTCAGTTCTCAAAACGTTGAACGAGGACAAAGTTCACGAGGCGCTTGAAGTGTTCACGCGCCAGGGTGTGTCCGCCATCGCGATCGCTTTTTTGAACGCCTATGCGAATCCAGCCCATGAAAAAAGGGTCGCTGAGATCATAAAAGCGTCCGGATTCGAGGGCGTTGTTTCATGCTCTCACGTCGTGTCCGGAGAGTACAGGGAGTATGAAAGAACCTGCACAACAGTCATCGACGCCTTTGTCCAAGCGCGAATGGCGAACTACTTGGACCGTTTAAAGGCAGGGCTTTTGGAAACAGGTTTTCAAGGCGAATGCCTGATCACGCGGTCTGGCGGCGGCGCGATGAATTTCAAAGAGGCCGCTGAACGGTCATTTGAGACCATTATGTCAGGGCCGGTGGCGGGTGTTGAGGGCGCTTCGGAACTGGCGCGACGCTTTGATCTTGGCGATGTCATCACGGCCGATGTGGGCGGCACAAGTTTTGATGCCTGCGTGGTCAAGGACGGCCGACCTATTCTTCTCTTTGAAGGGGAAATTGCGGGCTTTCCTTTGCAGACGCCTTGGGTCGATGTGCGCTCGATTGGTGCAGGCGGCGGTTCCATCGCTTATGTTGATAAGGGACAGCTGCTCCGTGTGGGTCCGCAAAGTGCGGGTGCGGTACCGGGACCTGCATGCTACCAAAAGGGCGGTGTTGATCCGTGCCTGTCCGATGCGTTTTTGAAACTTGGTATGTTAGGCACAGGGCAAATTGCCAATGGTATGCGTTTGGACTTCGATTTGGCCGAAAACGCCATCAGCTCCGTTGCTAAGCAACTTGATTGGACAACGGAGGAAACGGCCTGCGGAATTGTCCGCATCGCCGGTGCATGCATGGCGAACACGATTCGTGAAATCACCATTGAACAAGGTCGCGATCCGCGGGATATGCTGTTGATGGCGTTTGGTGGTGCGGGACCTGTTATCGGCACGGTGATCGCCGATGAACTTGGTATCGCGCGCGTGATGATCCCTGAGTACGCGGGAAATTTTTCAGCATGGGGATTGCTTGGCGCGGATCTTGTGAAATCCACATCGCTCACACGGATTATGCCCGCACGCGATGAGTCGATTCCTGAGCTGAACAAGATTTTTGCGTCGTTGTTTTCTAACTTACGTTCAACATTTCAAGAGCAGACGGACTGTTCGGATTATCGTCTCGAAGCCAACATCGATATGCGTTATGTCGGTCAGGAGCACGTCGTTTCTGTCGCCGTGCCCTTGGACGGAGATCATATCGCTGTTTCTGGCGATGATGTGGCGGCGTTGTTCACGAAAGAGTACGCGAACCATTATGGCGTGACGCTTGATGAGACGCCGATTGAGATCGTCGTGATGCGCGCCACCATGCGGCGAGCCTTACCGGAACGCGATGCGAAAGAACCATCGACTGGGAATGGCTCGATGCTGCGGGAAACGTTGGATGTTTACTCCTTCGAACGACAAAGACGAATTCCCTTCGAACTTCGGGAACGACATCATCTCAGCCGTACAGAGAAATTCCATGGACCGATGATCATCACGGAAGCGACGACAACAACCTATGTCGATGATGGCTGGGTTGGCGACATTCATGCTTGCGGCGGGTTGATGCTGACAAAGAAGGAGCGCCACGACAATGGCTGATATTGATAGGGACCATGCAGATATTCGCGTTCATGCCGCCTCGCCGGGTCGCGCTGCAGAACGGGACGTTGATCCTGTCGTGGTCGAAATTGTGCGCCACTCGCTTGATTCTGCCGCCAATCAGATGAAGCGGACCCTGATCCGAACGTCTGTTTCGCCGCTCATCTACGAAGTGCTCGATTTCGCGGCCGCGATCTATGACAAAGAGCTCCGGATGCTGTCGCAAGCGCCATCCCTTCCGCTTTTTATGGGGACGTTGGACTTTTGTATTGATGCGGCGGTGAAAGGGATTGGCGGCGCGGAAAAGCTAAAGCCAGGCGATGTTCTTTTGTACAATTGGCCCTATGGGACAGGGTCGCACGCCCAAGACTCGGCATTGATCCAGCCTGCTTTCTCGGTAAGCGGAGAGTTGCTGGGCTATGCCGCGATCAAGGCCCACTGGCTCGATATTGGGGCCTATGCACCTTATTGCACCGACACGACGGACGTCTATCAGGAGGGCACGTTTTTCCCTGGCGTTAAGCTTTTTAGTGAAGGCAAAGTCGTTGATGATATCTACCGATGCGTGCTGGCGAATTCCCGCATGCCGCATATCATTGAGGGGGATATTCGTGCCCAAGCAACCGCTGTTGAGGTTGGTGTTTCGGAATTAGAGCGCGTTTATGCTCGCTTCGGCGCGGATGTCTTTCCGTCTGCGGTTGAAAAGATTTTCGACCATGGCGAAGCGATGGTGAAATCCTATTTCCAGAATATTCCTGATGGAACCTATGTCGGTTGCGGGGTGATGGACAACAACGGTGTCACCGATGAGAAACTGCCCTTTGAGGTCACCCTGATCGTCGACGGCGATTCCGTGACGGTAGATTTTACGCAGTCGCCCGATGAGCAAGCAGGTCCTGTGAATTGCCCTTTGCCTTCCACCATCTCTGCAAGTCGCGTCGCTGTGGCGATGCTGGCGGGCAAGAACGAGTCCCCCAACGAAGGCCATTTCCGCGCAGTGACCGTGAAAACGCGCCGCGGTTCGATGTTTGATCCCAACCCACCAGCACCGTGCTTCTTGTATGGCTGGCCAGCGATGCAAGCGATTGAGGTCATTTACCATGCGGTGTCCAAGGTCGATGAGACAGCTGTTCCTGCGTGCTCGGGCGGAGACATATGTGCCCTTGTTTGGTGGGGTGTACGGAAAGAAACCGGAGACGTGTGGGGCGATGGATCGCCTTTCCCTGTCGGGCATGGAGGTCATGTCCATGGCGATGGATGCACGATGATGCATATCGCTGAATCGGCAACACAGTTTGCACCGATCGAAGTGATGGAATCAAAGTTTCCGTGGGTGATCAGCTCTTTGGAGTTCACGACTGACAGTTGCGGCGCTGGCGAGCAGCGGGGAGGGTTGGGTTACACCATCGGCTTCAGTGTGCTGGAGGACTGTTTCGTCACTTCGTCGATTGAAAGGACGTTGACGGATCCTTGGTCGATTGCCGGTGGGACAGAGGGCGCACCCAATCGCATGGAAGTCGAAAACCGCGATGGCTCCATTGAAACAATCGGCAAAGTAACGGGACGGGCAATGCCGGAGGGATCGACGTTGACGATCTATGCTGGCGGAGGCGGCGGTTATGGTGACCCGAGAAAGCGCGATCCCAAGGCTGTCCAGCGAGACTATCTCGACGGTGTCATATCGATGGATCATATCGTTAAAAACTATCCGCATGCGGTGAGTATGGTAAAAGACTCTCCGCCGGTTGCAGCAGAGTAACGTCCGCGCTATTGCACTGTTCTGTCTAGCGAAGGTCAGCTCGAGCCATGGATATTGATGCGCGTGGCGATCACGCAAATGCGGGCGTGCCGACGAGCGAGCTTGTCTCTGGGCTCTATATCGGGCAGATATTCGTCGGTATCGCGATTACGCTGCCCGCTTTTTTGCTTGGTGCACAGATCTTTTCAGCTTTGGGACTCGGCTCGGGTCTTGCCGTCTTGGTCATCGCTGCGGCACTGCTCTTCTGTCTGAGCGTGTTAACGACGCGTGTCGGTGCGTCAACCCGGCTGTCGACCTACAAGATTATTGAGCTGACATTTGGCGCAGCGGCAGCACGCGCGTTCAACACGGTGCTTTGGTTCGTGATGTTGGGCTGGTTCGCGATCACGGCTTCGTTGTTTTCAAGCGCACTCGGTCAAATGTTGACATTGTTGGGTGCGGTGACGCTGCCGTTGTTCATTTATAAAATATTCGTATGTGCCATGACGATTGGTTTTGCAATCTACGGATTTAAGGCCATCGATCGGTTGAGCCGCCTCGCGGTGCCTTTGCTGTTGCTGGTGCTCGTTGTGACGTTTTATTTTCTCCTCAAGGATGTTTCACTTGAGACGCTGAGCTCCTCGATCACGCCGAGCGCTGCGATTTCCTCCATCGGCGCAGGTGTTTCAGTGATGGTTGGCGCGTTCATGGTCGGCATTGTTATCGCACCTGATATGGCTCGGTTCGCACGCAGTCCAAACGATGCATTCATTGCCAGTCTGATGAGTTATGGCAGCGGCTCGGTCATTGTGATGGCGTTGGCGGGCATACCCGCTTTGGCGACGGGCTCAGCGGACTTTGTCGAAAATGTTGCCAGCATCGGGTTTGCTGCGCCGGCACTGGCTGTGATCGTTTTTGCGACCCTCACCACCAATGTGAACACGCTCTACTCTGTCTCGCTCAGCGCAGATCGCGTCATTGAAGGTTACAGCAGCAAAGCCCGTGTTTTGAGCGCCGGAGCGGTCGGTGCTTTGATGTCCATCCTCAGCATCGAGAATTATTTTGTTCCCTTCCTGTTGATATTGAGTATGGCCATTCCGCCCATCGCGGGCGTTTATGCGACGAAGTATTTTAGCGACAATGGGAGCTGGGGCGACACAACAAAACCGTTCCAGCTCGACGCGATTGCCGCCTGGGCTGTGGCGACGGGCGTGGCGGCGATCACGCTTCACACGCCTCTGTCGCTCACAACCGCGCCAGCTATCGATGGTTTTCTTGTCGCTTGCGCGATGTCCTATGCGCTGAAGCGGTTTGCGTGAACCTTTGCGGGCAACATGAGACGATAAAAAGGCTTCGCGCAGCAGACCTGCGCCCCGTGTCGGTGGCTGTTCTGGTTTGTCCGCTGGCTAAGGACCACTCAGTGTTCTGCATAACAAGAGAGACCATCAGTCTCGCCTGATTGGCGGCGCGACCCCCGACTGACCGGTGACCCACGACAGTTTTCACCGAGCGTAGAGACCCAAATCGATCGGCTTGATAAGCTGACGACGATCATCATCCGACAAAGGTGTCGGCGGCATCGTCAACCGCCGCGCGCGTTCGATAGCGGAACCAAACGCGGCCCAACTTACATGGGCAAGGACAGTTGATCGAAAATCGTCTACACATCGCGCTTCATAAGATCGTCGCTTCTCGATTGGATCCATCGGTCTGGACCGTCGGGAGAAAATGTCGTGAGCATCACCATGAACAGTCCTTTACCGGCCCAAGAAGACACCCCCGACACCCCCAAATCGTCCTATTGGCGGGACAATCTTCGCCTCCTCGGTGGGCTACTTTTGATGTGGTTCACGGTCAGCTTTGGCTTTGGCATTTTGCTGCGTGACGCGCTCGATAAGGTCATGATCTTCGGGGTGCCGGCCGGGTTTTGGTTCGCGCAGCAGGGCGCGATTTATGTCTTCATTGGACTGATATTTTATTATGCCCACGCGATCCGCAAGATCGAGCAACGCCACGGGGTGGGCGACAGGGATCCAGGAGAGGGGTCGTGAGCACACAGATTCTCACCTACCTCGTCGTCGGCTTGAGCTTTGCGCTTTACATCGCGATCGCGATTTGGAGCCGTGCGAGTTCGACCAAAGAGTTTTACGTTGCTGGCGGCGGAGTTCATCCGGTGGCAAATGGAATGGCCACGGCGGCCGATTGGATGTCAGCTGCATCCTTCATTTCGATGGCTGGGATTATTGCTTTTGCTGGTTACGATGGATCCGTGTACCTTATGGGTTGGACAGGCGGCTATGTCCTCTTGGCCCTTCTCCTTGCACCTTATCTGCGAAAGTTTGGTCAGTTTACGGTCCCAGACTTCATCGGGGAGCGGTACTATTCAAGCGCTGCTCGCGTTGTCGCGGTCGTCGCTCTCATCATCATCAGTTTTACCTATGTTGCGGGACAGATGCGCGGCGTGGGCGTCGTGTTTTCCCGTTTTCTCGATGTACCCATTGAGATGGGTGTAATTGTCGGTATGGCCATCGTTTTCTTCTATGCCGTCCTCGGTGGTATGAAAGGCATCACCTACACCCAGGTGGCGCAATATTGCGTTTTGATCTTTGCTTATATGGTCCCGGCGATTTTCATCTCGATGCTGGTGACGGGTAACCCTATCCCGCAATTGGGACTCGGTGGCGAAGTTGGAGAGACTGGTCAAACTGTTTTGCAACGCCTTGATGAGAGCCTCGTTGGGCTCGGTTTTGAGAGGTACACAGAAGGATCAAAGTCAACCATTGATGTTTTTGCCATCACCATGGCACTGATGGTGGGGACGGCTGGTCTCCCCCATGTCATTGTCCGTTTCTTCACCGTGCCAAAGGTATCAGATGCAAGAAAATCTGCGGGATATGCATTGGCGTTCATTGCGCTTCTCTATACGACAGCGCCGGCGGTTGGGGCATTTGCGCGGTTGAATTTCCTCGGAACAACCAATGATACAGCGTACACGACAGAAACGCCAAACTACTTCAAAAGTTATGAGGATATTGGGCTCTACGCTTGGGATGACAAGAATGGTGATGGTGTTCTTCAGTACTCAGCGGGGCCAGCGTTTGTTGGAGGTAAGCCGCTGTTCACCGGTGAACGAGCGGCGGACGGTCATCGCTTGACGTCGAATGGTGACCCGACCACAGCCAACGAGGTTTATGTTGATCGCGACACGTTCGTTCTTGTCAGTCCAGAAATGGCGAGGCTTCCTGGCTGGGTGATCGCGCTGATGGCCGCCGGCGGCATTGCGGCCGCTCTTTCAACGGCTGCGGGTTTGCTGCTCGTGATCTCAGCTGCGGTCAGTCATGACCTTCTTAAGAAGACCTACAAGCCAAATATTTCCGAAAGACAAGAGCTTTGGGCTGCTCGGGGCGCCGCTGTCCTCGCGATCTGTGTCGCTGGTTACTTCGGCATCAACCCTCCCGGCTTCGTTGCGCAGGTGGTGGCCTTGGCGTTTGGCCTTGCGGCGTGTTCGCTGTTCCCAGCCATCACGATGGGGATCTTCACCAAATCGATGAACAAGGAAGGCGCCATCGCAGGTATGGTTGCGGGCCTAACCTTCACGATCACGTATATCGGCACATTTAAGTTCGGTTGGTTTGGCGATATTCCGAACACAGCGGAGAACTGGTTTCTCGGTATTTCACCAGAAGGTATAGGGACCATCGGTATGATGCTCAACTTTGCCGTGGCCTTTGGTGTTGCTTTGTTCACCCAAGAAACACCGCAACCGGTTCAGGATATGGTTGAGAGGATTAGGGTGCCTTCGGGTGCCGGTGCTGCGCATAGACATGAATGATGCTCAACGCCCGATCATCAACGTTGGGTTGGTCCATGCAAATCAGACGGCGACGAGCGCGATGCGGTGGGAAACGCATATTTTCACAAAACTAGAATTGTAGCCCATCCAAGAAACCGGCCACCTCTTGCACGCGCGCAAGGGAGGCAACGTCTTCGTGAACAACCAACCAGAATGTCCGTGTAACGCTAATATCAGGTATCACACGAACAATTGAATCAGAATCGCCGATCATAAAACTCGGCAGAACACCAACGCCTGCACCCGCAACGATCATGGCCTTTTGCGCCACGATGCTGGGGCTGCAAAGATGAGGGGAAAGCCCCGGAACGATATCTTGCAAGTATTTGAGCTGGGACGAGTAAATCAAGTCTTCTGAGTAGCCGATTAACGTATGCTGATGAAGGTCATTTGCTTCGTTAAGAGGAGCAGCGGACCGGACGTAGTCCGCGCCAGCGCAAAGATAGAGATCGTAATCACGCAATTTCTGCGTGTATAGTTTTCTTGTCGTGGGCCGAGTCAAAAGTATCGACATATCTGCTTGGCGCCTTGGTACACTGACGAAACCAGACAACGCGATAAGATCGATGTTGATCAGCGGATGCCCTTTGTGAAAATCAGCAAGCGCAGGGGCAACAACAGTGGCACCAAACCCCTCAGGAACGCCAAGGCGGACCCGGCCTGCAAGGGCAGTCTCTGCGTTGCTTAACGACAAAATCTCGAAAATGGCGGACTCAATTTTTTCCGATAGCGCCATCACTTGCTCGCCACTTGGTGTCAGGGCGTGTCCGCGTCGGGATCGCTCAAAAAGCGTCAAGCCCAAGTCTTTTTCTAAGCGTTTGATGCGGCGGCTGACTGTTGTTGCATCGAGTTTTGTTTGCGAAGCGACGTCGTCCAAGCGGGGGCGACGACCCACTTCCAAAAAGAGTTTGAGATCATCCCAATTCACGTCTTCACACCTGCGAAAATGCAGCAAAGACCTGCATGATAAACCATTTATCCGCAGGTGCGCAGTTGGTACAAGCGGCAAAAGACAATAAAGGGAGTGGTCCACATGCGAGAAATTCATCATTTTGTCGCTGGAGAGCATGCGGAAGGCGCATCTGGCCGTTGGAGTGACGTGTTCAATCCCAACACCGGCGATGTTCAAGCGAGGGTGGTGCTCGCGACCGAAGCCGAAGTGGATGCAGCCGTGCAAAACGCCGAGGCTGCTTTTCCGGCTTGGTCCTCGGTTAATCCGCAACGCCGCGCGCGGGTGATGTTCGAATTCAAGCGCTTGATCGAAGCGAATATGGATAACTTAGCGGAACTGCTTTCATCAGAGCACGGTAAGGTGATCGCTGATTCCAAAGGCGATGTGCAGCGCGGGCTCGAAGTGGTTGAGTACGCCTGCGGCATGCCGCAGGTGCAAAAGGGCGAATACACAGGTTCTGCTGGGCCCGGCATCGATGTCTATTCATTGCGGCAGCCATTGGGGGTCTGCGCGGGCATCACGCCCTTTAACTTTCCAGCGATGATTCCGATGTGGATGTTCGCGATGGCAATCTCGGCGGGCAACACATTTGTGCTGAAACCGTCGGAGAAAGACCCCTCAGTCCCCGTCCGACTTGCGGAATTGATGCTTGAGGCTGGCGCCCCTCCAGGTGTGCTGAATGTTGTTCAAGGTGATAAGGTCGCCGTGGACGCCATCCTCGACCACCCCTCGGTGAAGGCTGTGAGTTTTGTTGGGTCCTCTGACATTGCTCAGTATATTTATGCCCGTGGTGCGGCGAACGGAAAGCGGGTCCAAGCCATGGGCGGCGCCAAAAACCACGGCATTATTCTGCCAGACGCCAACATGGAGCAAGCCGTCAAAGATATTGTCGGCGCAGCCTACGGATCGGCTGGTGAGCGATGCATGGCGCTCCCCGTGGTCGTGCCGGTGGGCCGAAACACGGCTGATGAGTTTGTCGAGCGTGTTGCTGACGAAGCGAAAAAACTCCGTGTCGGTATCTCAACGGATGCTGATGCGCATTATGGCCCGGTGATTTCCGCAGCGCATAAAGCGAAAGTGGAAGACTATATTCGGATGGGCTTGGAAGATGATGGAGCTGACCTCGTGATCGATGGTCGCGGTTTTGAGCTTCAGGGTTATGAAGGCGGATATTTCATTGGGCCCACGCTTTTTGACAATGTGAAGCCGGACATGAAGACGTATAAAGAAGAAATCTTCGGCCCAGTTCTCCAGGTCGTGCGCGCAGAAAGCCTAGAAGAAGCGGCAAGTCTACCATCAAATCATCAGTATGGTAACGGAGTAGCTGTTTTTACAAGGAACGGCCGGGCTGCGCGTGATTTCGCCGCGAGCGTGAATGTCGGCATGGTGGGGGTTAATGTCCCAATCCCGGTGCCTGTCGCTTATCACAGTTTTGGCGGCTGGAAGCGGTCTGCGTTCGGTGACATCAACCAATATGGTACCGAGGGCACACGTTTTTGGACCAAGGTGAAAACGGTGACGCAGCGTTGGCCGGAGGGCGATATCGGGGATCAGGCTTTTGTCATCCCCACCATGCAATAGGGGCGCGATATGACCCGCTGCCTTGTGGCCCTGCGAAACGCAGACGATTGCATCAGGACGAGACATCATGGAAAAGCTGGCCGCGCGCTCACAAGCGCTCGCCAAACCTTGAGGAGTTGTGATGGAACTGTCTGATGAACAAAGAATGATCGTCGAGACCGCCTCTTCCTTCGCGATGGATCAACTCAGTCCCCATGCAGAAAAATGGGACAAGGAAAAATTCATGGATCGGGCGGTCTTGGAATCGCTTGCGGAACTGGGGTTCGGCGGGATCTATGTGACCGAGGAGCATGGCGGTTCGGGTCTCGATCGTCTTGCCGCGGTGTTGATTTTCGAAGAACTTTCCAAGGGATGTGTCAGTCACGCGTCTTTTCTTTCGATCCATAACATGGTCACGTGGATGGTGGACCGTTTTGGTGATGATGACCTTCGGCAGCGGTTCGTACCGAGACTGACCACGGCGGAGCTCATCGCCTCTTATTGTCTGACCGAGCCAGGGGCGGGGTCAGACGCGGCAAGCCTCAAAACCAGTGCGAAGCCTGACGGTAATTCTCATTATGTGCTCAATGGCTCCAAAGTGTTTATCTCAGGAGGCGGGTTTTCGGACGTTTATCTGGTGATGGCACGAACGTCCGAGGACGGAGCGCGCGGCGTCTCGGCATTCCTGGTTGAGAAGGGGACACCGGGCCTATCGTTTGGTAAGAATGAGGAAAAGATGGGCTGGAAAGCGCAGCCCACAGCGATGGTCAATTTCGATGACTGTCGTGTTCCAGTGGAAAACCGCATTGGTCCTGAAGGGCATGGTTTTAAATACGCCATGGCTGGTCTTGATGGGGGACGGCTGAATATCGCTGCGTGCTCCCTCGGCGGTGCTCAGCGTGCACTTGATTTGGCATTGGGTTATTCAAAGGAACGCAGTCAGTTCGGTCACGCGATCGCTGATTTTCAGGCCACTCAGTTTAAGCTCGCCGACATGGAGATTGATCTTCAGGCTGCGCGATCGCTGCTTTACACGGCCGCGTCGAAGCTCGACCATAAAACATCTGATGCCACGAAGATGTGTGCAGCCGCCAAGCGTTTTGTGACGGACACGGGCTTTAAAGTCGCCAATGACGCGCTTCAAATACACGGCGGATACGGATATCTTGCCGACTATCAAGTCGAAAGGATCGTCCGTGACTTACGGGTGCACCAGATTCTCGAAGGCACCAACGAAATCATGCGCGTTATCGTTTCTCGCGCACTGCTTGATGGGTAAGCGCTCCTATGTCTGATGATGTTGTTCTTGTCCGCAAACAGGGCCGGGTGGGCAGAATAACCCTCAACCGGCCGAAAGCCTTGCATGCGCTGAACTTTGCGATGTGCACAACCATAACCACCGCTCTTCTTGCGTGGCGAAACGACCCTGATGTCGACGTCGTGGTTGTTGACCATGCGGAAGGCACGCGCGGGTTTTGTGCCGGGGGCGATGTGCTTTTCCTCGCGGAGAGTGGCCGTGATGATGGTCGGGCGGGTGCAGAGTTTTTTGCTCTAGAATATCGTCTCAATACACTGATTAAAGAGTATCCAAAACCCTATGTTGCGTTGATGGACGGTGTGACCATGGGAGGCGGCGTCGGCATTTCAGTTCACGGAACGCATCGTGTCGCCACCGAACGAACAGTTTTCGCCATGCCCGAAGCAGGCATAGGTCTGGCCCCAGATGTGGGCGGAGGTTATTTCCTTTCCCGTCTCGATGGCGAGTTGGGGATGTGGCTCGCGTTAAGCGGTGCACGCCTTAAGGGCCAAGATGTGTTGGCAGCTGGCATTGCAACACACTTTATGTCATCCGATGAATTGGCAGGCTTGGTGGAAGCACTGTGTGCTGAAGGAATTGCTGCGTTGCCACCCCCCACTGGTCCAGTCGAGGCGTCTTACGAGCCGCACCGAGCCGAAATCGATCGCGCTTTTTCCGCCGGCTCCGTCGAAGAGATCATTGATCGACTGCAAGCAGGAAGCGAGTGGGCAAAGGGCGCAGCCCATGAGATGGCAGCAAAATCGCCGCTCACCATGAAAGTGGCCCATCGGCAGCTCCGCCTTGGCAAGGAGCAAACGTTCCGTGATGTCATGGCGATGGAGTTTAGGATATGTACACGGATGATCAAGACGCCTAATTTTCAAGAGGGTGTCCGGGCGGTTCTTGTTGACCGTGACAACAACCCTGCATGGAGTCCATCAGCGCTCGACGACATTGACCATCAGGCCGTTTCGATTTTCTTTGAAGATCTTGGGAGGGATGAGTTAAGCTTCAAGGAGATCGAAAAATGACCAAAGTTGCTTTCATCGGCCTAGGGAATATGGGGTCGGGCATGTGCGCGAACCTCGTGAAAGCGGGGTATGATATCGTTGCGTTCGACCTCAATGCCGAGGCGGTTAAAGCGGCTGAGGATGTTGGTGCATCGGGTGCCTCTTCCATTGCTGAGGCGGTGGGACAGGCGGACACGATTGTGACCATGCTACCAGCAGGTCAGCATGTGTTGAGTGTCTATTTCGGCGACGAGGGTGTCACGGCCCACGCTCCAAAGGGCAGCTTGCTTGTTGATTGCTCAACGATTGCTGTCGAGGACGCGCGGCAGGCCGCGCGCCTGGCCCAGGACGCTGGTTTTCCAATGGTCGATGCGCCGGTCTCGGGCGGGATCATGGCCGCGAACGCAGGTACACTGACGTTCATGGTGGGCGGAACACAAGATGCGTTTGATCGTGCTCAAACAATTCTTGAGTCGATGGGCAAAGCCGTGATCCATGCTGGGGCTGCGGGAAATGGGCAGGTTGCGAAAGTTGCCAACAATATGCTGCTCGGTATCTCGATGATCGCGACATGCGAAGCGTTCAATTTGGCAGAGAAACTGGGTCTCGATGCGCAGACCTTTTTTGATATTGTGTCGACCGCATCGGGACAGTGCTGGTCCGTGACCACCTATTGTCCGGCCCCCGGTCCAGTGCCATCGGCGCCGTCCAACAATGACTACAAGCCCGGCTTCGCCGTCGACCTGATGCTGAAGGATTTGCGTCTCGCCTCGGGCGCCGCTGATGCCATTGGCGCACCCACCCAGTTTGGTGCGTTGGCACGAGAGACCTATGAACAGATTGCAAAAGACGGGTATGGCGGAATAGACTTTTCGGGCGTGATGAAGCGACTGCGCGGTGAAATCTGAAGGCCCGGGTCTTTGGCGGGTTGCTACCCTTCGTATAACGACGACCGGGCCGCGCCTCAACGGCACATTTGTGTGATCAACAAAAAGCGTGAGAGCCAGAAAACACGCGATCGGCTGGTCGAGGCCTTTTTTTAAAAAAAGATCCGATGGCCAACCATTGTTGGGAGGTCGGCGTTCCTGTCGATGCTGCGCCCTCGCTCGTTCTGCTCTTTATTCCGTCTCCAAATCAAATCTTGCGCCGAATTCCTTAGCCCACGATCATTTGTTTGAGTTGCACCGCTTCGTGCTCCAATTCGCGGAGGCGGAAATTGACGACGTCGCCGATGGTGATGACCCCCTTGATTGCGCCGTTCTCCACCACGGGCATGTGGCGAAATCTGCCCTCCGTCATCAAACGCAGAACCGCGATGAGCGAGTCGTCAGGAGAACAGACTTGGACCTTTCGTGTCATCAAGGCACTGACGTTTTGTGCGAGAACTTTGCCAGGGGTCTCGGAGAGCTTTCGGACGATGTCCCGCTCGGACAAGATACCTTCGAGGTCGCCATTGTCAGAGACCACCAAAAGCGCACCTATTCGTTTTTCACGCAGCAAGTCGACAACCATTTGGAGATTGTCGTCGGGCTTCACCGAAATAATGTCATCGCCCTTGTAAGCGAGCAGGCGACCAACATTCGCCGCTTCCGTTGCGACATTGCTCTCTTCAGACTGGCTCACGGTCGCGTGGCCTGAGCCTTCACTTTTTCGAGGGCCTTGAAAGCCTGTGACAAACCGCATCTGTTTCCTCCTCCAGAAATCTGTCTTGTTCCGTGTTGTAGCTTACTCAAACGCACCGCTGGAGGAAGAGGGTGGGCGCATTCAGTCAATTGTCTCTTACTCCGATGGCGGCGACCCTTATTTTCGTGCTGGGGGTCGTGGCTGGCTATCAGTACCGGAGAAACTGGAAGCTTGAGGGGCCCGTCTGGAAAGCGTGGCTGTTTGGCGGTATCGCTGGGCTTTGTTTGGTCACCGTCGCTTTTGTGCCGATGGCGTGGGGGATCGGATCAGGCGGTTAACGACGGATGCCCGTGTGCAGACCGCTCTATTTTGTTCGTCATTTGCTGGGCCCGCGGGCAATTGAGCCTGTCTTTGAGCGGACTGTCGGGATCGACAGGTTTTTTGCACACCAAGCAATGATCGGCGCCGGCCACAGCGTTGAGGCCACCGCAGCTTCCCTTGATGGTTTTACCATTGACGATAGCACCGATGGCCATTCCCACAACGATGATCGCCAACAAGCCAAATGCAAAGATAAATGTTGCCATGTCTCACTCGTCTTTCGGGTGCTGGGATAGCACAGCAAAGGTTGAGCTTTCGGCACCCAAAAATCCTACAAGAGACCTAGGCTCGCGGCGATCAATAAAAAAGGCGGCCAGCCCTTCTTGTTCAGCGATTTTAAGGCCGCGCTCGCTGCCAAGCACCAGCAAGGCTGTGGCCCAAGCATCGGCGAGCGCTGCATTTTCTGCCAAGACGGTCACCGATGCGGTGGAGTGAAGCACCGGCCTGCCTGTTTCGGGATCGATGATGTGGGAATAGCGCACCCCGTCCTGCTCAAAATAATTCCGATAATCGCCAGACGTCGCCATGCCCCAACCGTCAATCGCAACAACGCGCTCGACTTTTCTCTCACCAGAGGTGGGTTCTTCGATGCCGACGCGCCAGCCCAGCCCCGTGGGACCCTCTCCCCGTGCAAAGAGATCGCCGCCTATTTCCACCATGAAGTTGTCAAAGCCCAAATCGCTGAGGTGTTGAGCCACCCGATCAATGCCTTCGCCTTTGGCGATCGCAGCAAGGTAAATGCTGGCTCCCGGCGATGTTTTAGCGATGGTTCCAGCGGCATCGTCGCGGCTGATCTGATCGTCTTGGCCCACCAGCTTGAGCGCTTGCTCAATCGCTCTATCGCTGGGAACATCGGCTCTTGGTCCAGGCGCACCAAACCCCCAAAGCTCAATGAGCGGTGCAAGGGTGATATCAAACGTTCCTTCGCTTCGCTGGTAGACCGCATCAGCCGTTCGGACGACATCGAGCAGATCTGCTGAGACGCTAACCGGTCGGCCAGACTCGTCAGCATTGAACCGAGAAACCTCTGAATTAGCGTCCCAATTAGAAAAGCGCGCGTTGAACTCGACGAGCACATCGTCAACCGACGCGCGCAGGCTTTCCTGATCGTCCGCATCGTGGGTACTGACGATCACCACGCGATAGGTGGTGCCCATGGTCTGACCTTCCAAGGTCATCGTTTGTGATGCTGGTTGGCAACCAACCGTGAAGACAAGGACAAGTGCGGCAATCATCCTCATCAGCACACCGAGATCCAATCCTGTGGCGTTAGCGATATTAAGACCCTTTCGCAGTATCCTCGTTTTCGGTCGAGCCAGCGGATCACTGTTGGATCAAAAAGTAGCAGAGGTCATTGAGGACAAAGCGGCGATTTGGTCTATCACCGAGCGCACGCAAAAGGCATATCGCATCGCAGCATGATGCTTGATTGATTGAGGATGGCTACCCCAGTGAAGACGTTTAAGCTTCGAAAGGGACTTGATCTCCCGGTGAGCGGTCGACCCGAGGAAGGGATCGATGATGGACCCGTTGTTCGTTCAGTCGCTGTGCTTGGCGCAGACTATATCGGTCTGAAACCGCGCCTCGCTGTGAGTGAAGGCGATGTCGTCGGCGCGGGAGCTCCTTTATTTGCCCACAAAGACACACCGGATGTTTTTGTCACCGCTCCGGTGTCGGGCCGGGTGGCGGCGATCAATCGCGGGTACCGCCGGGCGCTCATCAGTGTGGAAATTGAGGTCGATAAAAAGGCGGCGGACCCTTTAGAATTTTCGACCCTTGGGTCTGCTGATAGCCCTGAGGGTGTCGCTGAGCGGCTATGCGCGGCTGGCTTGTGGACATCATTCCGCACACGCCCCTATTCAAAAGTGCCTGATCCATCAACGCGCCCTGCGGCAATATTTGTCAATGCGATGGATACAGAACCACTGTGCCCTGATCCCTTGCCGATCATCGAGGAGGCGTCAGAAGCGTTTGAGCGAGGCTTGAAGGCTGTGGCGCTTCTGACCGAGGGGCCAACCTATCTTTGTATGGACAAGCGGAAGGCGGTGCCTGGCGCTGATATTGAGGGCGTTGAGGCCGCCGCCTTTGACGGCCCCCACCCGGCGGGTCTGCCTGGAACGCATATCCACTTTCTGGCGCCCATCTATGGAGACCGGATCGTTTGGACGATCGGCTATCAAGACGTCATCGCGATTGGTCGCTTAATGATCACTGGGACCTTACACGCGGACAGAGTTGTTGCCCTTGGTGGTCCTTTGGTTCGGCAACCGCGCATGATAAGAACCGTGATGGGTGCGTCCTTGGCGGAGCTGACCCGCGGTGAGTATGATGCCCGCACGTCAACGCGTGTCATTTCTGGTTCTATTTTGAATGGCCGCACATCGGGTGAAGACGCCGCTGCGTATCTGGGGCGTTATGCCAACCAGGTGACAGTGATCGAAGAAGATCGCGCGCAAAACCCCTTTGGCTGGATAAGGCCGATGGCGCACAAATTTGCAATGCAGCCGGTCTTGGGATCTGCGCTGTCGAACAAACTCTTCCCTCTCACATCAAATTTGAACGGAGGTCGGCGGGCCATGGTTCCACTTGGCACCTTTGAAGAGCTGATGCCGCAGGACTATTTACCAACGCAGCTTTTGCGGTCGCTTCTGGTGATGGACACCGATGTCGCCCAATCGCTTGGGGCGCTGGAACTCGATGAAGAGGACCTGAGCCTCGTCGGGTTCGCG
>JBCCBY010000019.1:0-18642 GCA_039033795.1 Pseudomonadota bacterium
CGCCTGCCTTCTCAACCGCCGCTATGGGGCGGCGGAGCGGTGGATTCGCAGCGTTGCGACGCGCCAGGGCACGGGCGCAGAAACCGCCTTTTTCAATTTAACAAAGCTCTATGGCTATTTACAGCCAACAGCGGCGCAGCGCTTGGCTGGTGCTATTGGGGAGGACTTGCCGCCGCCTCCAGACATTGCGGTCGACGCGGCCGACCGGGCGGCGCAGGCGCAACTAACGGGCAATCTGGCCAACGTGGTCGACAATGCGCTGTCAGCGGCCACAAGCGGAAGCCAAGCCTCACAGCTCTTGGCGGCTCTTGGGGCGTCCACGGTCGTCGCCGAGGGGGAGCTGGCCCGGATAAGGGACACCGTGGCGGCCAATCTTTATGCTGAAGCGGGTGGTTACGACATCGCAAGAGAAGCCGTCTTCAGACGCGCAGCACTGGGGTCAGCCAGCCGCCTGCGCATCGAGGCGGTCAATCCGCAATTCTACCGTCCGCGGCTTAAACCCGTGCGCACCAGCCGGTGAGCCTGCCCGATCCCGCTGCCATCGAGGCCTTTCTCGAAATGATGATGGTGGAACGCGGAGCATCCCCCCGCACCTTGCGCAACTACGGCCGCGATCTCGGCCGGGTATCGGATTTTCTTGCAAGTCGCCATAGCAGTCTTACCGCTGCGAGCCGCGAGGATCTTGTCGCTTATTTGGCCAAACTCGAACAAACAGGACGCAGTCGCGCGACGGCCGCTCTTTGTCTTTCCGCGCTCCGACAGTTTTATGGTTTTGCGTATGCTGAGGAATGGCGGAGCGATAACCCGGCCATGACGCTCGAAACACCGAAAAAAGAACGCCGCCTGCCGCGGATCTTGTCGGTCGACGAGGTTGAACGGCTTCTCAACCTTGTGGACGCAGAGGCCTTGGGCGGCGCACCCAAGGCGCTCCGTCTCCAAGCGCTTCTTCACATTCTCTATGCGACAGGATTGCGGGTCTCAGAGCTCGTGACGCTTGAGGCGGCGTCTCTTTTGGGCGGCGGCAGCGGCCTTCTTCGCGTTACCGGAAAAGGGTCCAAGGAACGTCTCGTTCCGCTCACTGAGGAGGCAGAAGACGTGTTGGCGCGGTACTTGGCCGAAGCGCGAGCATCTTTTGCGCGAGAGAGCCGGTACTTGTTCCCCTCGCGAGGCCAAACAGGACACCTGACATCCGCACGATTTGCTCAGCTTCTCAAAGACCTAGCGATCAAAGCGGGGATTGATCCCAAACGCATATCGCCCCATGTTTTGCGCCACGCTTTTGCCACCCATTTGTTGGAAGGCGGGGCAGACTTAAGATCGCTCCAACACCTTTTGGGGCATGCTGACATCACAACGACGCAAGTCTACACCCATGTTCGCCAAGCGCGGCTGCGTGATGCCCTTGAGACGCATCATCCGCTGGCGGCGGGAAAAAGGAATTGAGCGATGCGCACCTATTTGGATTTTGAGAAGCCGCTTGCCGAGCTTGAGGATAAGATCGATGCGTTGCGCGGCCTTGATGGCAACGAAGGTGCGGATGTGGCGCCGGAGATCAAACGGCTTGAAGAAAAGTCAGATAAGCTGCTCCAAGAGATCTATGAGGGCCTCACCCGCTGGCAGAAGACGCAAGTCGCGCGGCATGCGGCACGGCCTCATTTCACCGATTATGCCGAAGTGATCGCCGATAATTTCGTTGAGCTTTGCGGTGACCGGGCGTTCGGCGATGATCGTGCGATCATGGGAGGAACGGCGATGATTGGTGGGCGCCGCGTGGTGCTCATTGGGCATGAAAAGGGCCGCGATACGGAAAGCAGAATCGAGCACAATTTTGGCATGGCGCGGCCGGAGGGTTATCGCAAAGCGATTCGCTTGGTCGACATGGCGGAACGTTTCGCACTTCCCGTTGTGACATTGGTGGATACAGCGGGCGCTTATCCCGGTCGCGGCGCGGAGGAACGTGGTCAGGCCGAAGCCATCGCATCGTCCACCGCGACGTTCCTGGGTGCGGGTGTGCCGATTGTCTCGGTGATTTGCGGGGAGGGCGGATCTGGCGGGGCTGTGGCGCTTGCTGCGGCCAACCGTGTCTTGATGCTCGAACACTCGGTCTATTCTGTGATCTCGCCGGAGGGTTGCGCCTCTATTCTGTGGAAAGATGCCCAGAAAAAGGGGGAGAACAAAGCCCCCGACGCGGCCGAGGCGATGAGAATTTCGGCCCAAGATCTTGAAGAACTGGGGGTGATTGACGGGATTATTGCCGAGCCCGTCGGCGGTGCTCACCGTCTGCCTGACATCGCCATGGAGGCTGTTCGCGACGCAATTGTTGACGCCCTGACGGAACTTGAAACTCTGCAGCCTGATGAGATCAAAGCGCAGCGTCGCGAGAAGTTCCTCAATCTCGGGCGCGTTGGGCTCAGCACAGCGGCATAAAAAGGGCGCCCATCATGGCGCCCTCTGCATTTGATGAGGTCTGCTTTTATGTCGTTCGGCGTCGACGAGCCGCGGCCAAGACGAGGCCTGAACCCATCAAAAGAGCAGCGCCGGGAAGAGGGATCGGGTTCACCGCAACCGCGTCGATGTCAAAACCATCCGTGCTTGACGAGCCAGGGAAGACGATTTTTGTGGCGTCGACGAGAAGAATATAACTGAACTGTTCCGTGATCGTCACTGTTTCCGTGACCGCCGTTCCGTTGGTGGCCGTTCCTGCAAATGTATAGTTGAGATTGCTGGTAAAGCTTGCAAGGTCAGCCAACGGTATATCTGTCGTCGATCCAGGGATCGTTTCGCCGTAATAGACGTAAACCGCCTCGGGATGATTGCTACAGCCACCATCGACCACGGTGTTGCATCCAAACGTGACTTCGATCGCCTGAACATCCCCGCCAGCGAAGGGCGATCCGGGAAAGCCGAAGAAGGCATAAGCGAGGCCGTCGGTGTCCGTCGATAACCCAAGAGAAAGGAAATTGATCGGGCTCGTGCCGACCTGATCAGGCGCGCCCTTTGCGTTGTCCGGGTTTTCGCGGGCCGCGTTCGTGTAACTGTCATTGTCGTGCCACAGCACTTCGTTGGCATACACCGCAGCTTGGGCTGCCGAGAAAAACATGGCGCATGCGCCGGTCGCCGCCAAAACGAACGTCTTCATAAAGGCATCCCCTCATTTGTTAACAATGGTACCCGAAAACGCGGTTCTTCGCAACTGCAGCACGGTGCTTCAGTTGTAAAAAGGAAATAAAACAATAGCTTAATTATCACCAATTGGTTGACAAGCTAAAGAGCCTCTCAACCCTTTGGACGACTTCATTCGACCCAATCCGATTTCTTCAGGCTTGCGAGCACCGCAAAGGGACTGTCGGGATCCGCTTCCTTACGCTTACGGTTCGGCGCGGAGCTGAAGGTCCGGGGGCCCTTATCCTTAGGTGGGCGCTTGCCGCCTTTGCCTTGAGGTGAAGCGCCGCGCTTGTCGTTGGACGCGTTTTTCCCTTGCGGCTTGCCGCGGCGTTGATTGTCCCGGCCGCCGTCACGACGCGGCTGCCGCGGCGGCTGGTAACGCCACACCGTGACTGTTTCCATCGTGATGTCTGCAGCACCTTCGTCCGAGGACTGTGTTTCTTGAGAGGCGGGCTCAGACGGAGAGGAGAGGGGGGTCGGGTCGTTGGTCTCCCCCGTCGGTTGATCCTCCGTCGCCGCTTCCACCAGACCTGACCCTTCGTCTGTGGGAGATTCTGGGGGAGATGTTGGGCCGGCTTCGGCGGTCACTGGCTCGGCGATGTCTGCTGCAGGTTCTGAAACGGCCGGTTCTTGGTTTGGCCCGTCAGACGGTGCGGCCGCTTCCGCGGCGTTTTTATCTGCGCCTTTGCTTTCAGTATCGACAGGCGCTGGATTAGCCATGCGCTTGGGTTTGACCGCCCGTTCAATGGTTTGCTTTTTGTACCCCAGATTGCTCAAGATTTCGTCGAAGGTCTCGCCGGACACGCCGACCAGCGACATCATGCGTTGGTTGGTTTCAAACCCTTCTTTGCCGCCCTCATCGCGCGCCTTCCTGATCTCTTGCGCCAGGCGCTCGAGCATATCGATCCGTACAGCGCGGGAGCCTGTCGGGCGATAACCGACGGCGTACCAAAAGGCGTGAGGAACCTTGTCATTGTTGGGGACAGATGTAGCCCCAGCAGGCGGGAAGTCATGGGTACCCGGATCGGTCTCTGTCCAAAGCGACCAAAGAAGACCCAAAAACTGGGCCGGGGCTGGTTTAAGAAGCGCCGGCATATGCAGCGTGTACTCACCAAATCGCACACCAAGCTTACGCATCCCGGCCCGCTCGTCTTGGGTCAGGGCTTTGATGTCGTCGGCGATCGGACGGCGCGAGACGGCGCCGAAGTTCTCCACCAAACGAAAGGCGAGCCCCCGTGCATTGGCTGAAAGGCTTTCGGGGTCATCGGATGGCCTGTTGAGCGAGGCCTGGAGCGCGACCAACGGCCCGGCAAGACCTTCAACCCGGTCGGCGATGAAGCCGCGCACGCGTTCCTCGATGGCTGCCACGGCCGTTGCGGGCATGTGCTCCATGGCGACAAAATGAAAGTTGGGGCGGAGCGGCTGCGGTCCTTTGGTGAGCTGCGCCACGGCGCCCTGCCGCCACCAAATGCTCCCATCGTCTTGAAGTGTGAAGTCGTCGGGCTTTGCCGAGGCAAGCGCGGATGCTCTCGCCATCAGTTCTGGTTGCAGCGCTTTGAGGGCCGCAAACCGCACAGCCTTTTCATGTGGGCCCTTGGCCTTGGGGTCGAGAATAAACTGGAAGCCCAAGAGCCGTCCGACGAATTCGCCTTCCACGACGACCTCTCCATTGTTGCGCACCCCTCCCAAAAGAGGCGCATCGTCCTTCAACCGCTTCAAAAGCACTGACGTCCGGCGGTCAACGAAGCGTTGCGTCAACCGTTCATGCAGCACATCGGAAAGCCGGTCTTCAATCCGCCGCGCTTCGTTCTGAAAGAACAACGCATCGTCCAACCAACCGGCGCGGTGGCCCAGATACGTCCAAGTGCGCACATGGGCAATCCGATTCGAAATCGTATCGACATCGCCATGGGTATTTTCGAGTCGCGACAGCTGTGTTTCCGCCCAATCGCGGCTGATCCGCCCCCGATCGATCAGTTGATGATAGAGTTCACCCAACATGATGGCGTGCTCGTCCGGGGTCACTTTGCGGAAGTCAGGAACCTGACAGACCTCCCAAAGGAGTTTGAGCGCAGCACCGCCCTTGGCCATATCTTTGATATCGTGGCGCCGCGCGAGACGCCGCAACGCTTCCTCGTCGTCATCCATTCTTGCCCTGATCAAATCCTGGTCCGCGGGCGATGTTTCAAGGGCCAGCAGCAGCGCAGAGAGGCTGTCAAAACGCAAATTGGGGTTGCGCCACTGAAGAGCTGTGACCGGTTCAAATTGGTGTTCTTCCACCTGCTCGATCAAGTCATCATCAAAAAGGGGGCATTCGGCGGTCGAGCCCCAGGTGCCGTCCTTGATATGCCGACCTGCTCGACCCGCGATCTGGGCGACTTCTGCAGGATAGAGATGGCGGGCAACTTTGCCATCAAACTTCCTGCCTTGGGCAAACGCCACATGGTCGATGTCCATGTTAAGGCCCATGCCAATCGCATCAGTGGCGACGAGATAGTCGACCTCGCCTTCATTATAAAGAGCAGCCTGTGCATTTCTCGTCCGTGGACTGAGTGCACCCATAACCACAGCAGCACCACCGCGTTGCCGCCGAATGAGCTCCGCAATCGAATAAACATTCTCTGCACTGAACGCGACGATGGCTGAACGCCGCGGCAATCGGGTGACCTTTTTATGGCCAAGGTAGGAAAGGCTGGAGAACCGCTCCCGTGCCATAAAGGTGATACCGGGAATGAGCCGTTGGAGAATAGGCGCCATGGTATCGGATCCAAGGAGCAGTGTCTCATGGCGTCCGCGGGCACGAAGGATGCGGTCGGTGAAGATTCGTCCGCGTTCGGGATCACCAGCGAGCTGCACTTCGTCGATAGCGAGAAAGCTCACGTCTCGCTCCAGCGGCATGGCCTCGACGGTGCACACCCAATAGGAGGGGTTGGGCGGGATGATCTTCTCTTCGCCGGTCACCATAGCAACCGCGCGTTCGCCTCGCTTGGCGACCATCTTTTGGTAAACCTCGCGGGCCAACAGTCGGAGCGGCAAGCCGATCATCCCCGACGCGTGCGCGGCCATGCGTTCCAGCGCATAGTGGGTCTTGCCGGTGTTGGTGGGCCCCAGAACAGCCGTTATTCCACTCGGGCCAAGGCCCGTCGGCATGCGTGTGGACGAGGACATGATGACCAGGGTTGAGCAGGGTTTTGCGCCGTGGTCAAAGCCGAGCTAATGTAACATGGGCGCGTGCAGAAAAACGGGAGGCTGTCCGCGGCGGCGACAGGTCTTTCGGGGAGCAAACGATGGCGACGAGGTATGACCACCGATGGCAGGGCGGATTGAGCGCCCTTGCCGCTCTCTTTCTTCTGTCCTCGTGCGGTCAAAGCTCATCTCAAGACACCGGCATTTCCCCGCCCACAGCGGCGTTGCCAGAAGACGCACGTGGCACCGAGGCGCCCGATGAGCTCAAGACGGCCCAGTGCGTTCTTTGGCCGGGCGAATATCGAGGTGACTGCGTGTTTGAACCGCGCGGCAAGGGCTCTTTTTCCGTCACGCGCGAAGACGGTCGTCCATTCTACGACGACGTTCTGGAAGTTGTGGTCATGATCTACGCCAAGGGCGAAGCCAATGTGCGCGGTCGGGTGGAAGATGGCACCACGGCAGAATGGGGTGACGCGATGCGGTCAGAAAGCTATCCGGCGTGTTGGATTGGTTCTGATTTCTCCGTGTGCGCTTATTAAGGTTTTTCCTTACCTTCCTTTGATATTGTCTCTGGCAAGTCGGTCCCCACATGGAGCCCTTGCTGATCGGAGGCTATCTTGAGCCAAGAAACCGGACGCCTCGTCCACTGCGCGATCGATGGCGGACGCAGGATCACCCTATCGGTCTTTGGCGCAAGGGACGCCGATCGGATCTTACTCTTTGACGCTGGCTCCTTTGGGTCCTGGGTTGATGGCGCTCATCTATGCCGTGCCCTGGCGGGTCGTGGTTGGCTTGCGATGAGCCATTCGAGGGCCGGGATGTATCCAAGCGATGCCGCGCCTGAGGGTACCGTCCTCGACCCGCGGTTTCACGTTGCTGACATGATACGGCTTCTTGATGCTTTAGAGATTCGTGTGCCGATTGTCTTGGCTGGGCATTCGATGGCTGGTCTACGGCTTCATCACGCCGGCAACGTCATGCCAGACCGTTTACGTGGACTTGCGTTCATCGATGCCGTCTGTCCTTCGCTGGCGCGGGATCGGACGTGGGCAGGTTGGACGGCCTTTGCCCGGACCGTCGCGGAGACGGGCGTTCAAGTGATGGGCACACCGATGGGTTCATGGATCGAAAATTTCCACCCAAACGTCCTTCACCTTGATGGTGACGAGCGGCTTTCCAAAATAAAATCAATTAGTTCACAGTCTCACCTGGCGACTGCGGCTGATGAGTTTCGTGCCATGGACCGCAGCTCTCGCAAGGTTGAGGTTGAAGAGGCCCTCGATGTGCCCGCGTTCTTTGCGACAGCAACGCGGGCTAGTCAGGGAACGACGGATTTGATGCAACGCTACGCCGAGGCAGGGACGTGGGCGGAGCGAATGAAGTTCCGAACCGAGGGGCATCTTTCGATCCTCACACCGCCAGCGATTGGCGACGTCGCCAACGGGATCGAGGAGCTCTGGGACGTGTCGGTGGCGGCCTAGCGGCCGCTGCCAAGTCTTGCTGGGATATCCATCAACAAGCGCCGGGCAAGATAGTCCGGCTGCGCATCAATGAGACCATCAGCGATAAAGGGCGCTTCAGAGAAATGCGCAAGCGCCATGCCGGCCTGATAACATGCGCTGATGGCCGCGCCGACCCGGCGGGAGGCATCGAACTTGGTGATGATGCAGCGGCGAACACCGATATCTGCGAAAGCTGCGACCCAATCTGTGTGTTCTGAGACGTCGCCCGATGCGGGAATCACCAAAATCATTTCTGCGCCAAGGGCCTCACGGAAGGCGCGGACCGCCTGGACATCCGCCGTCGCGAAGGGACTGACGCCGGGGGTATCTAGGATGATGCCTTCCGCAGGCCGTTCTTGGCGCATGATCTGCGCGACCTGGCGCGGCTCCTCGACGGCCCAAAACCGCGTGTCGAGTGCGTCGGCATAGGTTTGCATCTGCTCGATCGCGCCCGCCCGACCGACATCGGCGGAGATAAAGGCGAGGCGTCCGCCTTTCGCCGCTGCGCCCGCCGCGATTTTTGCCGCCGATGAGGTTTTACCGGCGCCCGTCTGACCGATGAGCATGATGGGCACGTCGCGCGAGAGATCGAGCGGAGCGAACCGCATGACCCTTGAGAGGGCGTGGCTGAGCTGGGTCAGCTCGTCACCTCGGCTGCCGAGCTCAAGCGCCTCGTCAACCAGTGCACGGATCAAGCGCGGATTGAGGCCGTGGCGTGCAAAGCGCTGCTCCCAACGACGGTAAAGCGGATCACCCTGCGCAGGATCGCGGGCCAGTTTGCGGGAGAAGTCGCCGCGCAGCGCCCCCATGGGCGCCTCATCGCGCGGGGCTGCCGGGCGCTGTCCTGCTGTTGGGTCAACCCTCGGCTCGCGCAAACCACCCAGGCTTGGTGCTGGCGCTTGGGGTGGGGCGGACGGACGGCCGATGGAGCCGTTGGTGCCACCGCCCTCGCCATTGAACAGCGGCTGTCCACGGCGAATAGCGCGCAGCTCAACGCCGCCATCCGGGCGCCGACGCGTGGCGATCACCACGGCGTCGTCACCAAGGGCGCGCCGCATGGCGCGTTTTGCCTCGTCAACCGAGGAACCTTGGAAGGTTTGGTAACTCATTGGTTTTGGCGCGGCTCTTTCTCGTGCGTGAAGATAGCACGCCGAGCGTCCTAACGGTTCATAGGCTAAGCTGAAAGGTCCGCGCATGATAACCCTTGCTCAGAAAATATCTCTGAGCCCATTGCTGCTGGTCAGAACAGAGGGATGCATGCACCATGCCGCCCATCGACTTTGTCGGTCGATGGGCGGTAAGTTGTTGATTTAACGGTATTGCTGGACCCGCGTTGCGCGGAGACCTTGCATTCCGTGTTTGTCGATCGCCCGTTCCCAGGAAGCATACTCTTCATCGGTCAGCTTATAGCGATCACAAGCGGATTCGAGGCTGAGGAGCCCACCGCGCACAGCTGACACCACTTCAGCTTTGCGGCGGATTACCCAGCGCTTGGTGTTAGGAGAAGGCAGATCAGCGAGCGTGAGCGGCGTCCCATCGGGGCCGATCACATATGGCTCGCGTTGCT
The DNA here is from genome assembly GCA_039033795.1 of Pseudomonadota bacterium. Lineage (GTDB taxonomy): Bacteria > Pseudomonadota > Alphaproteobacteria > Caulobacterales > Parvularculaceae > Parvularcula. The sequence goes on from JBCCBY010000019.1 coordinate 9,421, forward strand.
GTCGTTGCGTCATTAGGCCGTTCATTCACAATCCCCACGTAGACCACCCCCACGGCGGTTTAGGCTCGTCTTGAGCAGTGATAATACGTAACAGCCTCTAAGATTGGCCTAAGCACCAAGGTTGAAAGCAAGTTAAGTCCATGAGGAAAAAAGGCTTTTTCATGGCACTTCATGTACCGCAGCGAAACAGAATGCGGTTTGGTGTTCCCGAATGAACCGCTTCTTGAGGTGTCTTGCGGAAGCGTGAAGCGAAAAGCGCTAACCTTACAGCTTATGGGTAACGTCTTGGAGGGTGTCCTTAAGGGGTGCCAAATCCGGCGCAAAAGGTTCGCGGCGCGCCTTTACGGACCACAAAAGATCCTTCGAATAGTGGCGGCTCAGCCAGGCCATTCCGCCGAGGGGAGAGGCCATCACCGCATCATGGATCTCGCTCAAGGAGTGCTGAGCGGCATGGTCGATGATCATCATCGCCATGTCCATGCAGGCGTAGGTGATGGTGGCGTGATAGCCATCGGAGTCGGTGTTTTGACCCCCGACGGCCTCGTTATAGGGCGGTATCGCAGCGGCGATGGTCTCAAACGGTCTCGCGTCTGTTCTCGCAATCCTTAGCGCCGCCGCCCAATGGGCTGCATGTGTCCATTCTGCCTTGGGGAGCGAACGATCGAGCAGGCGTTTCGCGATGCTCTCAATCTCCAGGTCATTATAGGGCAGGGACACGGGGCTGATCCTAGGCGGTTCTTGACGGTTTCGGCGCGCCGCTTCATGGCACGATTTTCGTGTTTAGGACGTTCTATCATGCATGCTTATCGCTCGCACCATTGCGGCGCGCTCCGGGCCTCCGATGTCGGATCAGAGGTTCGCCTCTCAGGCTGGGTTCACCGGAAGCGCGACCATGGCGGCCTTTTGTTCATCGACCTGCGGGACCATTACGGCCTGACGCAGATCTTGTGCGAACCTGAAGAGGCGTTTTTCGCCGATGTCGAAGCGGTGCGGGCAGAAAGCTGCATCCGTATTGATGGCGTGGTCGTCGCCCGGGATGATGATGCGAAGAACCCCAACCTCGCCACCGGCGAGATCGAAGTCCGTATCAAGACGTTTGAGGTGATGAGCGCCGCGGGCGATCTGCCGCTGCCTGTCTTTGGTGAGCCCGACTATCCTGAAGACATTCGTATGCGGCACCGGTATCTCGATCTGCGCCGGGAGACGATGCACAAAAACATCGCGATGCGTTCGGGCGTGGTTGCCAAGCTCCGCCGCGGGATGGAGGATGCTGGGTTCACGGAGTACCAGACGCCAATCCTCACGGCCTCATCGCCTGAGGGTGCACGCGACTTTCTCGTTCCCTCGCGCCTTCATCCGGGCAAGTTCTTTGCGCTGCCCCAGGCGCCGCAGATCTTCAAACAGCTTATCATGGTCTCCGGCTTTGATCGCTATTTTCAGATCGCGCCCTGTTTCCGCGACGAGGATGCCCGCGCAGACCGCTCAGCGGGTGAGTTCTATCAGCTCGATATCGAGATGAGCTTTGTTGAGCAGCAGGAGGTCTTTGACACCACCGGCCCCGTCGTCGAGGCGGCCTTCAAAGCCTTTGCCGGTGAGCGCAAGGTCGATGATTACAGCAGCTGGCAACATATTCCTTATGCGGAGTCCATGCTGAAATACGGATCGGATAAACCCGACCTGCGCGTGCCCCTCGAAATGCAGATTGTGACGGAGCATTTCAAAGGCTCTGGTTTCAAGATTTTCGCCTCGATGGCGGAAGATCCTGAGAAGCAGATCCGTGCGATCCCGGCGCCGGGCGGAGGCAGCCGTGCGTTCTGTGACCGGATGAACTCTTGGGCTCAGAAACAGGGCCTTCCGGGCATGGGCTACATCATGTTTGATGATGGCGACGGCAAAGGTCCTCTCGCCAAGAACATCGGTCCTGAACGCACCCACGCGATCCGTGAACAACTTGGCCTTGGGGAAGGGGACGCGGCCTTCTTCCTCGCCGGTAAGCCAGAAGAGTTCGAGAAAATTGCTGGAGGCGCGCGGGTGGAGATTGCCCGTGAGCTGCAAGGCATGGGCAAGACCATGCCCGATGGCTCGCCGCTCTTTGATGAGAACCGCTTTGCGTTCTGCTGGATCGTCGACTTCCCGATGTATGAGTGGGATGAGGAGCATAAGAAGATCGAGTTTGGCCACAACCCGTTCTCGATGCCGCAAGGCGGTCTTGACGCGCTGGAGGCTGCCGCGACCGATGAGGAGGTTTTGGCCCTCAAAGCGAACCAGTACGACCTCGTCTGCAATGGTTATGAGATGGCCTCCGGCGCGATCCGAAACCACAAGCCCGAGGTGATGTATGCCGCTTTTGCGAAGGCGGGATACGGACCGGAGGTCGTTGAGAACGAATTCGGCGGCATGCTGAACGCGTTTAAATTCGGTGCGCCCCCTCACGGCGGGGTCGCTTATGGTGTCGACCGGATTGTCATGCTGCTGGCCGATCAAGAGAACATCCGCGAAGTGACGATGTTCCCACTGACCCAGAATGCAGAAGATCTCCTCCTCGGCGCGCCGTCAGAAGCATCCGACGAGCAGCTCAAGGACGTCCATATTCGGGTGGTTCAGCCCATCAAAGAAGCCTAAAGCGCCGGACTATGCTGGTCGCCTCGCTTCTTGCTGCGCTCGCGCTTGCTGCGCCGTCTTCTCAAGAGGAGGCGATCCTTGATGTGCTCGACCGCTTTTTTGTGGCGCTCGAGCGTGCGGACACCGACACGATGCGGGCGATGATGGATGACAAGGCTGCGTTGACATCGCTGCGGCCAGGCGAGGCCAGCGCGCCCATCGTCAACACAACGGACCGTGATCAATGGCTAGAGGGTCTTGCGGGTCTCGAGGGTGTGATTGTCGAGCTTTATTGGGACCCAAAGGTGGAGATCTCCCCTGTCGGTCTTGCACACGCTTGGGTCCCTTACGTGGTTGAGGCCAACGGAGAGCGAATCCATTGCGGGATCGACGCCTTCACGCTGGTTCGGCGTGAGGGTGGCTGGATCATCTCGGGTCTATACGACACGCGGGATCCTGAAGGCTGTGAACGCCTCGGCGTTGAGGGGGCGCGCGAGACGATGCGGCCCGTCGCGTTGCGGGCGAAACTCAAGTCGTAGCGGAGAGGCGGCGACCACCGCTCTTTCCATCACCGCATCTAAGCGGCCTCTTGCTCCGCGATCAGCTTTTGCAGGTTGAACGCGGCCGGCATCATCGCGGCTTGCATACGGTCGAGGATCTCTTTGCGTTCAGGAAGCGTGTTGTCGCCCTCGCCGATCACGCTCGAAAAAGGATCAAGCCGCGACTGGCGCATAAAGGTCGAGACCAGCGGCGAGTCCCGCCAGGCGGCTGCGTTCATAAAACCTGCGAGCGTTGTCTTGAAAAAATCCGCAGGCGTATCAGGCAGCGGCACCGGTGTGGAGAGCTTGTTCTTTTCCTCGTCCGTATCGAGGTTGGCTTCGAGGTGTGCGATCAGCGTGGCGCTGAAGCTAACCGACGGGAAACGGACGAGCTGGCAGGTGATTTCATCGCCTTGGAACATCGGGACTTGCTCTTGGCGTGAGATGGCCGACGCTGTGCAGTCCACCGCCAGCGTACCAACGGGAAGCTGGACCGAGCCGCCATCGAGCACCACTTGATGAGCCTCAAGGGTTTGGACGCGCCCCATACGGACGATGTTTCGAAGCGTTTGCAGCATCGCAATTTCGCGTTCCGTGACCGTCGCTGCGTGGAACATTTGCGGCATCACGGCTTGATCGACGCGCAGCCAATTGCCGTGCTCTTCTTGCCGAAGCGCGAAATCACCCGCGGATGTGGCGGCCGCGATCGCTTCGAGCATGGAGGCGAAACCGCCGATCGTGTCGCCAAAGAAAGACTGCGCTGACTGGGCTGTTCGGCGGTTGATGAGCCAGCTATCGCGCGGAACGATCCAGGTGATCATGTCAGGATCAGCGCCGGATTTGAGCAGGAACAAGCAGGTATCGATCGCGGTCTTGCCGCCACCGACAATCAAAAAGTGCTGATAAAAGGGTGCAAGCCGTGGCAAGTCATTGGGCGGGCAGACCGATGCTCCTGGCCCTACGTCGTATTTGGGCGGATGGGTTTTCGGTACAGCGTTTTCAAAACGCCCGGCATTGACCACTTTCTTCCGGACCGTGATCGGTTTGATCCCGCCCCCAAGCAAGGACTTGACCGATCGGTCCTCGGTTACTTCATGAAGAGGGAAGTAATGCACCCGGCCCGACGGGATCAGGCGCTCTCGCAAGCAGGTTTGGAAATGGTTGGTGACTTCGGTTCCGCTCGCTAGGCAATGAAGGCCAGCATTGGGTCCATCCGTGTCCACCCGGTCGGTGCCGAGGGTCGCAGAAGGGACCCCGTAATAAGACGCGGGCTGATGAAGTTCAACAAAGGGATAGGTGTCCACCCAATGCCCGCCCGCATGGCCCCGGCGATCAACGATTGCCATCGTTGCGTCTGTGTCTGTGAACAGCTGATCGGCAAAGCAAAGGCCCGTCGTCCCAGCACCAATAATGAGATAATCGACTTCCACCAGGTTCCTCCGCGCAATTTTCGTGTTTTGACGAGGTTAGGCGGCGGTATGCTTAGGCGCCAAGATCTTTATCAGCCACCTCAGCTTCAAGCTGTCGCACCAAGGGATCAATCTCGCGACGCCATACCCGCTCGGTCAGAACACCGACGTGCCGATGACGAATGATCCCGTTCTTGTCGATCACGAAGGTTTCAGGCGCGCCCGTGACACCGAATTCTGCCACCGCCCGGCCGGTCTGATCGAGCCCCACCGCCTCAAAAGGGCTGCCGTAGCGGTCAAGCCATTGCGCACCTGCTTCGGGCGTGTCGTTCCAATCAAGCCCATAAATCCTGAAACCGCGCTCTTGAAGCTCCATCAAAAAAGGATGCTCATACGTGCAATAGGTGCACCAGGACCCCCAGACATTCACCAGCGTGACCTCGCCTTTGAGGGTGGAGGGATCAAAAGGTCCGTTGTAGCGCGGCAGGGGCTCAAGCTCGACCGATGGCGCTGGCTTGCCAATCAGCGCCGATGGTAACGACGTGCCGTCAATAGAGAGCCCGCGATAAGCAAAAACCGCCACCATGCCAAAGGCGATCGCTGGAAGGATCAAGATTTGTCGATTCATGTCCCCGATATGGCGAAGGGGGCTTGTAAACGGAAGAGCGCATTCTTTTATCGATAAACATGATGCATGAACGCATCGTCATCTGGGCATGGAAGGGAGGCTCTTATGAGTGAGGTGACTGAAAGCGAGAAGAAAGCTGGTGGCGGGTTCGCCAAGTTTTTGCTTTTTCTGATGATCTTGGCGATCGCACTCGGCACCTATACGCTTTACACTTATGGAGCAGACGGACACATCACGATAAACGGGCGCAGCGTGGATGATCTGGCGCTTTGGGAAGTCGCTGGCGCCGTGGCGATTGGTTTTGTGGGTCTCGTCATTGGACTGATTGGCGGTTTGATCGGTGTTGTGGTGGCGCTCGCGGCGGCGTCGATCGCTGTTGCTTTGGGGCTTCTGGGCATTTTTGCGGGCATCTTTTTGACGGCTGGGTTTTTGCTTGGTCCCATCTTGCTCATCATTTTGATTGTCATGGTCATCCGTAAGCGCACCAATCCAGACGTCATCTGAATATCTGAAGAAAAGCGAGGATCACCCTCCGGCGCGTCCTTCGGGTCTCCGGACCTCGCCAATAAGATGACAAAGGTTTGGCTGTTCTTGGTGGTTGATACGCGGCAAGGTCGGCCCCCGTTAGAAAGACAAAGACGATGATGATGATCCTATTGGCCGCGGCGTCGCCGGTGAGCATGAATGAAGACGTGATCGCGGCTCTGAAGGCGCAAGCAGACATCTACCAAGCCCGCCCGACGTGCAGCGTTACGGTCACAGCGGATATTGATTCGGAGTCAAATGATGGTCCGACATCGGAGGAGCTCGTGTTCCGCTATGACCACATAACTGAGAGCTGGTCGACCGTGAAAGGCCCAGAGAACCCTGACGATGACGACAATGGTGAGCGCCCGACGCCTCGTGATTGGTATGGGCGAGCCTTGACCATGGCAGCGGCCGCGGAAACGGCCGAAACCCAAGACGATGGAGCCATCATTCTCTATACAGAAAACTTACCAAAGGGCACGCTAATGGATCAAGAGGGAGGTCGCGACAACAGCAAACGTTCCCGGGCCCAAACCATGGTGTCGATGGCAAGCGGTGAACCTGTGATCACGTCCTATTCGGTGACCCTCAAAAAATCTTTCCGCATTCCTCTTGTGGTTCGAGTCAAGGAATTCCGTGAAGAGATGGTCTTTGGCACTTCCGATGATTATGGCCCATTGGCCACCTCGCGGACGAATGTTTGGGATGTGTCCTTCACGGGCGGGTTTCAGCGCGGTGAGGCAAAGCTGACCTATTCCGATTATGTGTGCCCAGAATGAAAAATGCCCGCTCGGTTGAGCGGGCATTTTGACCTTACGCGGCTTTCTTGAGCGCTTTTTGCGCTTTTTTCAGCTTGCTCTCGTGTTTTGCGATCGTCTTACGGCGCGATTTGATCTCTTTTTTGAGGGCTTTGACTTTTTTCGACATGGATTGTCGTCTCCAATTTTGAAGGTCACGTTATTTCGGAGATCCTCCGCCGTCACCGTGTTCCTTGAGGAACCCCTTGATGAAGCGGCGGATCTCCCTGGCAGCGCTGGTATCCAGGTCATCGCATAGCTCGACGAACTGGTCCCGTTCCTCGCGCTGGAGGCGAATGACAAGCTGGCTGTCTTTTTTTGTTTTTCTTGCGCTCTTGTCGTTCGGCACGAGTCAACCCGTTTGGCTATGCGTTGTATAGCAATGTATATACATTCGATAGCGAGGCACTATCTTTTTTCAGCAGGGTCACGATACCGAAACGGATCAAAGTGTCTGGTTAAACGCTCCGACCTCTGGCTCTTCATCCAAGACAGCCTTCAGCTCACCGAACATCGCGTTACGGGCTTCTTCGGAGGCTGGGCTTTCGACCACCACGACGAGCTCGGGCTTGTTTGACGAGGCGCGGATGAGGCCCCAGGTGCCGTCCTCGACCGTGACCCGCACGCCGTTGACCGTGTTCACATCGGCCACTTTCTGACCAATCATTTCTGTCCGTTCCGAGAGTTTCGCCACAATCCGTTCAATGACGTTGTACTTTTCTTCGTCCGAGCACTTAGGCGACATGGTCGGCGACTGATACGTCAACGGAAGGTCACGGCGAAGGTCGGCAAGGCTCTTGCCTGGGTTGCGCTCGAGCATTTTCAGGATCGCGATGGCCGCCACGAGACCGTCATCATAACCGCGGCCATACGGCTCACGGAAAAAGAAGTGACCGGATTTTTCAAATCCCGCCACCGCCCTGAGGTCGGTGGTCTTGCGTTTGATATAGCTGTGACCGGTCTTCCAATAATGGGTGGTGGCGCCGTTCTCTTTCAGCACCGGGTCGGTGTTGAAGAGCCCGGTGGATTTCACATCGACCACGAACACAGCATTCTCAATCTGCGCGGAGAGGTCGCGCGCCAGCATCACACCAATTTTGTCCGCGAAGATCTCTTCGCCTTCATTGTCCACCACGCCGCAACGGTCGCCGTCTCCGTCAAAGCCGAGGGCAAGATCCGCGCCGTGTTCCTTGACGGCGGCTTGCATCGCATGGAGCATTTCCATGTCCTCAGGGTTCGGATTGTATTTGGGGAAGGTGTGATCAAGCTCGTCATCCATGGGGATGACCTCCACGCCTAGGCGCTTCAGCGCTTCGGGCGCATAGGCGCCCGCGGTTCCGTTGCCGCAGGCCGCGATCACTTTGATCGGCCGATCGATCGACACACTGTCGGTGAGGTCGGCGATATAGCGCTCACGCAGGTCTGTATGATAGACATAGGAACCGCCCTCCCGCGCCTTCGCACTTCCATTGAGGACGATGTCCTTGAGGCGTCCCATCTCGTCGGGGCCAAAGGTCAGGGGAGCCTCGACGCCCATTTTGACACCGGTCCAACCGTTTTCGTTGTGGCTTGCGGTGACCATCGCAACGCAAGGCACATCAAGCGCGAACTGCGCGAAATAAGCCACCGGCGACAGCGCCAGCCCGATGTCGTGCACCTTGATACCTGCTGACATGAGACCGACGGTGAGCGCCTGTTTGATGCCCGCCGAATAACCGCGGAAGTCGTGCCCAACCACGATCTCTGGGCGTTTGCCGAGTTCATGGATGAGCGTGCCGAGACCTGCGCCCAAGGCCTGAATGCCCAGGACGTTGATTTCCTCGCCGAAAACCCACCGCGCATCGTATTCGCGAAAGCCTGTCGGCTTCACTTTTGGGAGCACTTCATACTCCAGCGTGTTGGGGGATAAATCGGCCTGAGGCTGCGGCAGCATAAGAGGGCTCCTGTTGATCGCGCGGACACTAGGGAAGGCGTTGATCATCGCAAGTCTTACGCCAGAGAAACTTCTTCGTTCTTGTCTGACGGAAAGGTCGCTCCTGCGAACCTCCTATGCTAATCACCACGAGGTGGGATTTTCGGACACTTTGACTGGATATCATGGTCAGCAGATTTGACGGCGACGACAACTATCAGCTTGGCGGCGTGGAGCATCCACTTCGCGGCGATGGACCAAAGGAAAAACCCCGTGGAAACGGGGTGTTCAAAGGGCTTTTGTTCTTTGGCCGCACCATCATGTTCTTTGGCGTGGTGGGTTTTGTCGCGGGACTCGCGGCGCTGATTTATGCCTTCGTCTATGTGCAGACCCTGGTGCCGGACCTGCCGGATTACGAATCGCTGGCGGAGTATGAGCCGCCGGTGACCACCCGCGTGCACGCAGGCGATGGCACGATGGTCGCGGAATTTGCGCGGGAGCGGCGTCTCTTTGTTCCGATCGAATCGATTCCGGACACGGTGAAGGAAGCGTTCATCGCAGCGGAAGACCAATCCTTCTATGACCACGGCGGTCTTGATTTTCGCGGCATCGCCCGGGCATCCATCCGCAATGTCCAGACCAAGCTGGAAGGCGGTAGCCGTCTTGAGGGCGCCTCAACGATCACCCAGCAGGTGGCCAAGAACTTCCTTCTGACGTCGGACCAGCGCATGGAGCGCAAGGTCAAAGAGGCCTTGATTGCCCGTCGGATGGAGCGGGTCTTCACCAAGGACCACATTCTCGAGCTCTA